>NZ_JBEPQV010000007.1:0-262551 GCF_040548035.1 Bradyrhizobium sp. LB8.2
GGGTTTTTGCCGGGACCCTGGGCCCCGGGGGGGGGGCGGGTTCAAAATCTGGGGGGCCCCACCCCCCCGGGGGGGGGGGGGGGGCCCCGCCCCCCCGGGGGGGGGGGGGGGGGGGCCCCCCCCCCCCCACGCCTTACCTGCGTGCTCCAAGAAGGTGGATGGCCGGGAGGTTGAAGCAATTCCAGCCGAGAACTAACCCGCCGGACCCGCATCCTCCAGGATCGGTCCGAACAGTTCCCAGCGCTCGCCGTTGAACTTCATCATCTGAAGCTGCTTGTTGACGCGGTAGTCGGTGGCCGAGGTGTTGGCCTTGATGCCCGGCAGCGCGATGTCGCTGGCGACGTCCTTCAGTGAAGCGGCCTGCTTCATGACGTTCTCGCGCGTCAGATCGTCACCGCACTGCTTCAGCACATGGACCAACAGCTGAGCGGTGCCGTAGCCGTAGGTGTTGAAGTTCGAGTCCTTGTCGCCGTCCGGATAGTACTTGGCCATGAAGTCGAAATACTTCTTCATGCCGGAATCGTCCTTCCATTTCGGGTCGAGCGGTTCCTTGCCGTAGTTGACGCTGATCAGGCCCTTGGCGGCATCGAGGCCGGCCGGCTTCAGCACCGCGCCGACCGAAGTGGCGTTGATGTCGACGATCTGCACCGGATGCCAGCCCATCTCGGCGATCTTCTTGATCGCCTGCGCCGCCTGCTTCGGCGTGGTGGCGCTGAAGAAGAGGTCGGCGCCGGCGTCCTTGATCTTGAGGACCTGCGAGTCGACCGTGGGATCGGAAACTTCGTAGGACGCTTCGGTCACGATCATCTTGGCGGCCTTGTCGCCAAGGCCGGCCTTGATGCCGTTCAGATAGTCCTTGCCGAGGTCGTCGTTCTGATAGAGCACGCCGATCTTGGCGTTCGGATATTCCTTCAGGATGTACTGTCCGTAAATGCGGCCTTCGACGAAGTAGTTTGGATTGTAGCCCATCGTCCAGGGAAAGTTCTTCGGATCGGTGAACCTCGAGGCGCCGGTCGCCGCGAACAGCTGCGGCACCTTCTTGGAATTGAGATATTTCTGCACGGCTGCGTTCACGGGCGTGCCGATGATCTGGAAGGTCAGGAGCACCTCGTCGCTTTCGACGAGCTTGCGAATCTGCTCCACGGCTTTCGGCGGCGAATAGGCGTCGTCGTACTGGATCAGATTGATCTTGCGGCCGTTGATGCCGCCCTGGTCGTTGATCATCTTGAAATAGGCAGCCTGGGTCTTGCCGATCGACGAATAGGCCGACGCCGGTCCCGAAAACGGCATCGTCTGGCCGACCTTGATCTCGGTGTCACTGGCGCCGGGATCATATTTTTTCTGGGCATGGGCCGCAGCGACCGACAGCGCCAAAGTCAGCGCCGTTGCCGTGGCCAGATGCAGAATTCCGTTCCTCATTCGCAATTTCCTCGGTTTGTTATTGCAAGTGATCGATCCTGCTGGATGTCACCGCTGAGCGCGAGTGTGGAGGAGGCGTTGCTGCAACGCAAGGTGGGCCGCGCCAGCAGTTCGTAGGGGCGCTAAAGTATGCGCACCACTTCATCTGCGCACTCCGCCCTCCCCCCTTGCGGGGCGCCGCAAGAGGGAAGGGAGCGAGACAGCCTGTGCTGTCGCCTAAGCGACGAGTCGATCTAACCCGCCGTGCCATTGTCCTCGATGATCGGTCCGAACAGCTCCCAGCGTTCGCCGTTGAACTTCATCATCTGCATCTGCTTGTTGACGCGGTAGTCGTTCGGCCCGGTGTTGATCTTGATGCCGGGCAGCGCGAAGCTGGGCGTGAAGTCCTTGACGTTGGCGACCTGCCTCATGACGTTCTCGCGTGACAGGTCGTCGCCGCACTGCTTCAGCACTTGCGTCAGCAGTTCGGCCACCGAATAGGCGTAGGTGTTGACGGTGTTGAGCTTGTCGCCTTCAGGGAAATACTTGTCCATGAAGGCGAAGAACGCCTTCACGCCCGGATCGTCCTTCCACTGCGGATCGCTGGGCTCCTTGCCATATTGGGTCGAGATGATGCCCTTGGAGATGTCGAGGCCGGCCGGCTTCAGCGTCGCCGAGATCGGGCTCGCATTGATGTCGAGAATGTGCACCGGCGTCCAGCCGAGCTCCGCGACTTTCTTGATCGCCTGCGCCGCGAACTTCGGTGTCGAGGCATCGTACAAGAGATCGGCGCCGAGCGATTTCAGCTTGACCACTTGGGAGTCCACGGTCGGGTCGGTCACCTCGTAGGACACCTCGCCGATGATCATGCCGGCGGCCTTGTCGCCGAGCCCGCTCTTCAGGCCCGCAAGATAGTCGCGGCCCATGTCGTCGTTCTGGTAGAGCACGCCGATCTTGGCATTCGGATGCTCCTTGAGAATGTACTTTGCGTAGATGCGTCCCTCGGACACGTAGTTGGGATTGTAGGCGATGGTCCAGGGATAGTTCTGGGGATCGTTGAAGCGCGCGGCGCCGGTCGAGGCCAGCAGCTGCGGGATCTTCTTGCCGTTGAGGTATTTTTGCACGGCGGCGTTCGCCGCGGTTCCGATGATCTGGAAGGTGAAGAGCACCTCGTCGCCTTCGACGAGCTTGCGCACCTGCTCGACGGTCTTCGGCGGCGAATAGGCGTCGTCATACTGGATCAGATTAATCTTGCGGCCGTTGATGCCGCCCTGATCGTTGATCATCTTGAAATAGGCGGCCTGGGTCTTGCCGATATTGGCGTAGACGGAATAGGCGCCGGAGAACGGCACGGTCTGGCCGATCTTGATTTCGGTATCGGTCGCGCCCGTGTCGTATTTCTTCTGGGCATGGGCCTGACTTACGAAGGCCTGGCTGACGGAGAACGCGAAGGCGAGCGCGGCCGTGGTCGTTATGAGGGCTCTGCGATTGGTCATATCGGGTCGTTCCTCCTGACGGAATTTTCGGCCGATGGTCTTTTTCCGTTGATTGCAACGGTCGCCATCGCTGCCGAAGATTGTGGAGGAACGTTCGCCGGCGCGCAAGGATCGCGGCGCTGTGCCGAAGCGTCTCAGGCCAGCGGGCTTTAGGCGAGGAACAGCGCCACCAGCGCGATCGTGGCCGGCAGCGCCTGCACCATCAGGATGCGCGTGCTGACGGTCGCCGCGCCATAAGCGCCGGCCAGGATCACGCAGAGCAGGAAGAACGCCTTGATCTGGAACGCGAAAGCCGGATTGCCGTGCACCAGACCCCAGACCAGGCCAGCGGCCAGGAAACCATTATAGAGCCCCTGGTTCGCAGCCAGCACCTTTGTGATCGCTGCCTTCTCCGGCGTGTTGCGGAAGACCTTCAAGCCTTGCGGCTTGTCCCAGAGAAACATCTCCAAAATCAGGAAGTAAGCGTGCAGTGCGGCAACCAGCGCCACCAGAATATTCGCGATCAGGATCAAGTTGAGCTCCCCCAAGCGTCAGCTTTCGGGTGGACGTTAGCACGGCCGGCGTGGCAAGTGCGATGGCGTGTTTCGATGCAATGGTGCCGCAAATGCCCGCGCGACCGACCACACTGTCTGTAAGCTTCGGCCTCGATCGTCTGGCGACGCCGATCGGGATCGCCCTGCTGGTCACCGACGCCGCGGGCGCCTTGCGCGCGCTCGACTGGGAAGACTACGAGCACCGCATGCGCGAACTGTTGCGCCTACATTACGGTGCGGTGGAGCTGAATGACCAGCCTGCGCCGCCGGAGATGCGGACTGCGCTGACGGGCTATTTCGAAGGCGATTTCGGTCAGCTCTCAGGCATAGCATGGCGCGTCGCCGGCACGCCGTTCCAGCAGAAGGTCTGGAACGCGCTCGCGAACATTCCTGCCGGCACCACGATGAGTTACGGCGCGCTCGCCGCCGGGATCGACATGCCCAAAGCCATTCGCGCCGTCGGCCATGCCAACGGCTCCAACCCGATCAGCGTGGTGCTGCCGTGTCATCGCCTGATCGGCGCAAATGGTTCGCTGGTGAAGTATGGCGGCGGCCTCGAGCGCAAGCGCTGGCTGCTGCGGCACGAGGGGGTGGAGGTCTGAGAGTGCAACCAAATCCATCAGATTTTCGACGTCATCACTTTCTGCGCGATCTTCCAGGTGCCGTTCACCTTTAAGCATGACAACAGGTCCGTGAAGGAACGCGGCGGAATCTGAAATTTCACCTTCAAGAGCGCGAGCTCCCTTTCAACATCGATTGACAGGATCTGATCATCTCGCTCGAAGCCCTGTTGCTTCGGAGCTTTCACGTTGCGAACCGCTGCCAGCCAGGTCGCAATCGGTGTCACGCCCAATTTGCCGTCCTCGGCGACCTTCGTCACTGAACTCGATGGGTGAAATATGGTTGCAAATTTCTCGGCATCCATTTCATAGGCAGCATCGAAATAGGTCTGCGCAAGGAAGCGCAGGGCGGGAACGTCCATATCCATTTGTCATCCTCAAGGCTTTTACACCGAACTCATTCGTGCGGCTCGGCCAACTGCGCCGAGCGTCAACCAGGCCTCATGTGCGGAAAAGTACTGCAGTTCGTCTTCTTGCTCGCTCAAGCTACGGCAGGGTAGCTTATGAGACTAGATGCCTTGTACGGCATGGGCTTGTGAGCAATATTCATAAGTGATGACCAACGAAATGAACGAACTCGCTGCATTTGCAGTCGTGGCCGGTGAACGAAGCTTCACACGCGCTGCGATAAAGCTAGGTGTGTCTCAGTCTGCCTTGAGCCACACAATAAGGAGGCTTGAGCAGCGGCTTGAGCTGCAACTGCTCGCTCGAACAACCAAGAGCGTTGCACCAACCGCTGCGGGGGCGGCTCTTCTGGAAGACTTGTCTCCGGCACTTGAGCAAATTCGTCATGCCCTCGACAAAGCCCGAAGCGTTCGGCGCCGACCCGAAGGTCGGCTTCGAATCGTAATGTCACGATCAGCTGCCGTGATGGTATTGTTACCGCGGCTCCGAGCTTTCGCTGAGGCCTACCCTGACATCGTTCTGGACGTTGTCACCGTCACTGGCCCCGTGGACCTTGTTGCAGGCGAGTTCGATGCCGGTATTCAGCTTGGCGAGTACATTCAAAAGGACATGATCGCGGTTCGTGTCACGCCCGAACTGCGATTGGCGGTAGTCGGATCGCCACGCTATTTCGCTTCACGACACATCCCCAAAAAGCCAAAGGATCTCAACGATCATCGGTGCATTACCCTGCGACTTGCGGGCGGTCCATATCGATGGGAGTTTGAGCAAGGACGAAAGTCGGTCACGATCAACGTCAACGGCCCGCTCATCATTGACGATACTCATCTGGTGATCCAGGCGGCGCTCGCTGGAGTTGGTGTCGGGCTCGCCTATGAAGATCAGGTCGCCGAATATGTTGCGAAGCGCCGCCTTGTTCGCGTGCTGGAGGATTGGACGCCGCCAATTCCCGGCTTCTTCATGTATTACCCCAGTCGTCAGCATCAACCAGTCGCGCTGTCTGCACTGGTGAACGCGCTACGATTCTCTGAACAAAAGGCGGCGCGATGATTGGAAAGGCTCAGAGTCCGTTTGGGAAAGTCAAGCCGCGGGCTGAGCCGCCTTGTCGCCGGCCATCACGTGGATCAGCGCGCTCTTGATCGCGGCCTGGCGTGTCGGCGCGCTGATCTGCGCGCCCAGGAGGTCGGTGACGTAGAACACGTCGCGGGCACGCTCGCCGAAGGTCGCGACATGGGCAGACGCAATGTTGAGATTGAGCTTCGAGATCGCGGTGGTCAGCTCATAGAGCAGGCCGGGACGGTCGAGGCCTGACATCTCGATCACCGTGTAGCGGTCGGACCATTGGTTGTTGATGGTCACTTCCGGCTCGACCACGAACGGGCGCGCCTTGCCGCGCACGGTGCGCCGCGCCACCACTTCCGGCAGGCGCAGCTTGCCTTCCAGCACGTCCTCGATCATCTCGCCGATGCGGGTCGCGCGGCGCCCCTCGTCCTCGTCACGGTCGTATTCCCGCGAGATCGAGATGGTATCGAGCGCGCGTCCGTCGGTCGTGGTGTAGATCTGGGCATCGACGATGTTGGCGCCGGCCGAGGCGCAGGCGCCGGCGATGATCGAGAGCAGCCAGGGATGGTCGGCGGCGAAGATCGTCAGCTCTGTGACGCCGCGCACCTCGTCGAAGCCGACATTGATCGCGAGCTTGTGGCCGGCCTGCTCGCTGGAGCGGACGAAGCGGGCGTGGCGGATTTTTCGCGGCAGCTCGACCTTGAGCCAATAGGCTGGATAGTGCCGGCCGATATAGGCATCGAGCTCCTCCGCCGGCCACTCGGCAAAGGCCATGCGGAATTCGGCGTAGGCGGCCGAGAGGCGTTTTCCCCGGTCGACTTCCGAGAAGCCGCCCGTCAGCACCGGCTCGGTCTCGTAGTATAGCGAGCGCAGCAGCTGCGCCTTCCAGCCGTTCCACACGCCCGGACCGACGCCGCGGATATCGGCGGTGGTCAGGATCGTCAGCAGCTTCATCTGCTCGACCGACTGCACCACGGCGGCGAAATTCTCGATGGTCTTGCGGTCGGAGAGGTCGCGCGACTGCGCGACCGTCGACATCGTCAGATGCTCCTCGATCAGCCAGGCCACGAGCTCGGTGTCGGCCGCGCTGAAGCCGAGCCGCGGGCACAGCCGTCGCGCCACCTTGGCGCCGGCGATCGAGTGATCCTCGGGCCGGCCCTTGGCGATGTCGTGCAGCAGCGTCACGATATAGATCACGGCCCGGTGCTCAGGCCGGATCTTGCGCATCAGGTCGCTTGCAAGCGTGAATTCGTCGAGGCCGCCGCGCTCGATGTCCTGGAGGAAGCCGACGCAGCGGATCAGATGTTCGTCGACGGTGTAGTGATGATACATGTTGAACTGCATCATCGAGACGATCTTGCCGAAGGCGCGGATGAAATGACCGAGCACGCCGGTCTCGTTCATCCGCCGCAGCACGATCTCCGCGTTGTCGGACGTCAGGATCTCCATGAACAGCCGGTTGGCTTCGGGATTCTCGCGCATCTGCGCGTTGATCAGGCCGAGCGAGCGCGTCACGTCGCGCATCGCGTCCGGGTGGAAGGCGAGGTTGTTCTTCTGCGCAAGGCGGAAGATGCGGATCAAATTGACCGGATCGTGCTTGAACACGTCGGGCGCGGCAACGTTGATGCGGTTGTTGTCGACGATGAAGTCGTCGCTGTCAGGCACGCGCCGCTTCACCGGAGTGGGGCGCAGCCGCGCCATCATCCGGCTCAGCACCGGCGCGGGCTTGGCCTGCTGGTCCTCGAGCTTGGCGCAGAGGATGGCGGTGAGGTTGCCGACTTCCTTGGCGACCAGGAAGTAGTGCTTCATGAAGCGTTCGACATCCTGCATGCCGGGATGCGAGGTATAGCCGAGCCGGACCGCGATCTCGCGCTGGAGATCGAACGACAGCCGCTCCTCTGGCCGTCCCGAATAGAAATGCAGGTTGCAGCGTACCGACCAGAGGAAGTCGGCGCAGCGGCGGAAGGTGCGGTATTCCTGCGCGTCGAATACGCCGCGCTCGACCAGCTCGTTGGTGTCGCGCACGCGGTAGACGTATTTGGCGATCCAGAACAGCGTGTGCAGGTCGCGGAGTGCGCCCTTGCCGTCCTTGACGTTGGGCTCGACCAGATAGCGCGACTGGCCGCCGCGGCGATGCCGCTCCTCGCGCTCGGCGAGCTTTGCGGTGACGAATTCGGACGCGGTGCCTTGAACGACTTCCTTGTCGAAGCGGGCGACCAGTTCTTCATAGAGCGGCTTGTCGCCGGTCAGGAAGCGCGTCTCCAGGATCGCGGTGCGGATGGTCATGTCGCCACGCGCCTGCCGGATCGACTCGTCGACCGAGCGCGTGGCGTGACCGACCTTCAGCCCCATGTCCCACAGGCAGTAGAGGATGGCTTCGGCGACCTGCTCGCCCCAGGCTGTCTGCTTGTAGGGCAGGATGAACAAGAGATCGATGTCGGACTCGGGGGCCATCAGGCCGCGGCCATAGCCCCCGGTCGCCACCACTGCCATGCGCTCGGCGCCGCTTGGGATCGGCGAGCGGTAGAGGTGGCGGGTCGCGGCCGAATACAGGATGCGGATGATCTCGTCCTGCACGTGGCACAGCCGCTCGGCGCAGCGCCGGCCGTGCCGGTCCTTCAGCAAGATCGTTTGTGCCGCGGCGCGCGCCGAGATCAGCTCGGCCTTGAGCAGTTGCGCCATGGCCGTGCGGAATGCGTCCTCACGTCCCTGGTGTCTCTCGGCGAGCGCATCGACCGCGGCGGTGATCCGCGCGGTGTCGAAGCGATCGTCCACCTCGGCCTTGTGCTCAGTTGCGACGCTGTCCATGTCTCACCGGATATAAGAGGCCGCAGGCGCTGTCACCCGCCATTCTCTGGCAATAGTCGTTCCATGCTGGAAAGGTACGACTTTGGGCAAAACTGTTCTCGGTCGGCGCGCTTTCAAGGGGCGGATTTTCTCGTTGACCTCTAGATATAACTCATTGAAAAACAATGAAGTTTTGGAGGAGGCTGGGCATGACTGGGATTACACGACGCATACTGTTGGCCGGAGCGGTGGCTCTTGCTGTGAGCCCCGCGGCGCGGGCGGCGGATCCGCTCAAGGAAATCCGTATCGACTGGGCGACCTATAATCCCGTGTCGATGGTCCTGAAGCAGAAGGGCCTCCTGGAGAAGGAGTTCGCCAAGGACGGCATCACCGTCACCTGGGTGCAGTCGGCGGGCTCGAACAAGGCGCTCGAATTCCTCAATGCCGGCTCGATCGATTTCGGCTCGACCGCCGGCTCCGCGGCGCTGGTCGCCCGCATCAACGGCAACCCGATCAAATCGATCTACGTCTATTCGCGTCCCGAATGGACGGCGCTGGTGACATCAGAGGATTCCAAGATCGCAACCGTTGCGGACCTCAAGGGCAAACGTGTCGCGGTGACGCGCGGTACAGATCCGCACATCTTCCTGGTGCGCGCGCTGCTTGGCGCAGGCCTCACCGAAAAAGACATCACGCCGGTGCTGCTCCAGCATGCTGACGGCAAGACCGCGCTGATCCGCGGCGACGTCGATGCGTGGGCCGGGCTCGATCCGATGATGGCGCAGGCCGAAGTCGAGGAGGGCGCAAAACTGTTCTACCGCAACGCCGACGCCAATACCTGGGGCATCCTCAATGTGCGCGAGCAGTTCTTGAAGGACTATCCGGATGCCGCCCGCCGCGTGCTCGCGGTGTACGAAGAGGCGCGCAAATATTCGCTGGCCAATTACGACGAGCTGAAGAAGACCTTCATCGCCGTGACCAAGCTGCCGGAGCCTGTCGTCGACAAGCAGCTCAAGGAGCGCACCGAGCTCACCCACAGCCGCATCGGCGCGCCGCAGCGCGAGTCGATCCTCGCCGCGGGCCTCGCCCTGCAACAGGCCGGCGTCGTCGACTCCAAGGTCGACGTGAAGGCGACGCTGGACGCGCTGATCGACGACCAGATCCCGCTGCCGACGAATTGAGATGCTCTTTCCCTCCCCCTTGTGGGGAGGGTGCCTCGCGAAGCGAGGCGGGTGAGGGTATCTTTCCTCACGATCAGTATTGCGAGCGGAGAGAACCGCTCATCCGGCACTTCGCGCCACCTTCTCCGGCAAGGAGAGAAGGGAAAAGCAGCGGAGGGCGCGGCAATAGTAGTGTTGCTTTCCCCGACCAGACGCGCTTCCTACGGCCATGATCTCCGACGCGCCAGCCCTGCAACAAACCTCGGAACCGGCCGAGAGCGCCGCCGCGCCGTCGCGCATCTTGCGTTATGCACGGCCGATGCTGGGTGTGTTGTTGCCGCTGATCCTCGCGCTCGGCTGGGAACTTGTGGTCTGGTTTGGCTGGTCCAACGGCCGGCTGGTGCCGCCGCCCTCGCGCGTCTTTGCCACCATCGCTGATCTCGCCCGCTCCGGCGAGCTGATCCGTCACATCGCCGCGACGCTGTGGCGCGTCGGTCTTGGCTTTGCGTTCGGCGTGGTCGCGGGCACGCTGCTCGGGGCTATCTCCGGGTATTGGTCGCTGGCGCGCCGGCTGCTCGATCCGACCGTTCAGGCGCTGCGCGCGATCCCCTCGCTGGCCTGGGTGCCGCTGTTCATCCTTTGGCTCGGCATCTTCGAGACTTCGAAGATCGTGCTGATCGCGGTCGGCGTGTTCTTCCCGGTCTATCTCGGCGTGATGGGCGCGATCCTCATCGTCGATCGAAAAATCGTCGAGGTCGGCCGCACCTTCCGTCTCTCCGGCCCCGCCATGATCCGCCGCATTCTGCTGCCCGCGGTGCTGCCGGCCTATATCGTGTCCTTGCGCGTCGGTCTCGGCCTGGGCTGGATGTTCGTGGTGGCGGCCGAGTTGATCGGCGCCTCCGAAGGCCTCGGCTATCTCCTGCTCGACGGCCAGCAGCTTGGCAAGCCCGCGCAGATCCTCGCCGCCATCGTGATCTTCGCGATCCTCGGCAAGCTCACGGATTGGCTGATCGAGGTCGCGGCCGCGCCCTTCCTGCGCTGGCAGGATGCCTTCGGCCGCACGAAGGGAGCGTAACGCGATGCTGGCGCTCGAACGGGTCAGCAAGACCTATCCCAACGGCGTGCAGGCGCTGGCGCGCTTCTCGGCGGAAATCAAGCAAGGCGAGATCGTCGCCATCATCGGCGGCTCGGGTTGCGGCAAGTCCACGCTGCTGCGCGCCATCGCCGGCCTCGACCGCACGAGTTCCGGTACCGTGACACTCGACAGCGAGGCGATCGCCTCGCCGCATGCCAAGATCGGCATCATCTTCCAGGAGCCGCGGCTGCTGCCCTGGCTCAGTGTCGCCGACAATATCGGCTTTGGTCTTGCCGATGCGCCCGCGACTGAGCGGCGTGAAAAGGTGGCGCGCGCGCTCGAGCGTGTCGGGCTCGCCGACAAGGCGCAGGCCTGGCCGCGCGAGCTTTCGGGCGGGCAGGCACAGCGTGTCGCGATCGCACGCGCGCTGGTGCCTCAGCCCGAGGTGCTCTTGCTCGACGAGCCGTTCTCGGCGCTCGACGCCTTCACCCGCAGGGATCTCCAGGATCATCTGCTCGATCTTTGGGCCGATACGCGGCCGACGCTCATCCTCGTCACGCATGACGTCGACGAGGCCGTGGTGCTGGCTGACCGCGTGCTGGTGATGCGGCCGCGGCCGGGCCGGCTGTTCGACCAGATCGAGATCAATCTGGGCCGGCCGCGCGACCGCAATTCGCCGCTGTTCGAGAATTTCAAGCGAAGTGTGCTGACGTCACTCGACCGTTCGCTCGACCGGAGTGTGCCCGACCGTGACGCAATGCAGGGTCCCGGTCAGGCCATGTGGTGGTGACAATTCGCCTCCGAGCCGGTACATCGGCAGGCGTATTTTCCGGGAGAGAACAAGATGGACGCCGCAGAACTGCGCCAGATGCAGGCCCCGATCAAGGAACGCTACAAGACCGATCCCAAGACCGCGATGATCACGTTGAAGGCCAAGGGCTCGACGGATAGCGATGGCATCGCCTGCAAGGTCGAGACCGGCCGCGCCATCGCAATGGCCGGCCTGCATCCCGCGACCGGCGGCTCCGGCCTGGAGCTCTGCTCCGGCGACATGCTGCTCGAGGCGCTGGTCGCCTGTGCCGGCGTCACCCTGAAGTCGGTCGCGACCGCGATCGAGGTGCCCTTGAAGACCGGCGACGTTTACGCCGAGGGCGATCTCGATTTCCGCGGCACGCTCGGCGTCGACAAGGAGACCCCGGTCGGCTTCGCCGAGATACGCCTGCGCTTCGAGGTCGACACCGATGCGCCGCAGGACAAGCTCGACCTGCTGCTCAAGCTCACCGAGCGCTATTGCGTGGTCTATCAGACCATCAAGAACGGCCCGAAAGTCTCGGTGTCGATGCAGCGAATGTAATCAACAAGTGTCGTCCTGGCCTTGTGCGCAATTGCGCACAAGGACGGAATGACAGAAAAAAATGTCCCCCGACCTCCATTTCATTCTCTTCCTTCTCCTGCGCATGGCGATCGCGGCGGCGTTCGTCGTGACGGCCTCCGTTATCACCGAGCGCTCGGGCCCGGTGATCGGAGCGCTGGTGGCGACCCTGCCGATCTCGGCCGGTCCCTCCTACGTCTACCTCGCGCTCGACCACGATGCCGCCTTCATCGCGCAGGGCGCGCTGTCGAGCCTGCCGGTCAATGCTGCCACGATCTTCATGTGCCTCATTTATGTCGTGCTGTCGCAACGGCACAGCCTTCTGGTGAGTTGCGGAAGCGCGGTCGCGGTCTGGATCGTGCTGGCCTCGATCATCCGCCAGTTCGACTGGCCGCTCGCCGCCGGGCTCGTCGCCAATCTGATCGCGTTCAGCATCTGCATTCCGCTACTCGCGGGCTATCGCCATGTGAAAATGCCGCTGGTGACGCGCCGCTGGTATGACGTGCCGATGCGCGCTTTGCTGGTTGCGACCCTCGTCGCCATCGTGGTCTCGACGTCGGGCTGGGTCGGCCCTAGGATCAGCGGCATCATCGCGCTGTACCCGGTCGTGTTCTCCAGCATCATGGTGATCCTGCATCCGCGCATCGGGGGGCCGCCGACCGCCGCCGTGCTCGCCAACTCCGCCTGGGGCTTGCTCGGATTCGGCATGGCGATCGCCGTGCTGCACGTCGGCGCCGCCAATTTCGGCTCTGCGATCGGCCTTAGCATGGGGCTCGCCACCTGCGTCGTTTGGAATCTGACGCTGTGGTGGAACGGGCGAAGGAAGCGATTGGCGCACTAGCCTCGTCATTGCGAGGAGCGAAGCGATGAAGCAATCCAGACTGCCGCCACAGAGAGATTCTGGATTGCTTCGCTCCGCTTGCAATGAAGGTTGCGGAAGGACCGTTCGCTACTTCGGCAGTTTCGCCTTCAACGCATACAGCGCATCGAGCGCTTCGCGCGGCGACATCTCGTCCGGGTGCAGGGCCTTCACGGCCCCCATCAGCAGATCGGCTTCGCTCGGCGGCGCAGCTTCCGCCGCGGCGCGCGAGGGCACCGCGAACAGCGGCAAATCGTCGGCGAGCGCACGTGCGGTCTGGCCGCGGTCCTGGGCTTCCAGCTTTGCCAGCACCGATTTCGCGCGCGTGATCACGGCGGGCGGCAGGCCAGCCAGCTTCGCCACCTGGATGCCGTAGGAGCGATCGGCCGAGCCCGGCAGCACCTCGTGCAGGAACACGACATTGCCCTGCCACTCCTTCACGCGCACGGTGGCGTTGAACATGCGCGGCAGTCTTGCCGATAGCGCGGTCAGCTCGTGATAATGCGTGGCGAACAGCGTGCGGCAGCGGTTGCTCTCGTGCAGATGCTCGATCGCGGCCCAGGCGATCGAGAGACCGTCGAAGGTCGCTGTACCGCGGCCGATCTCGTCGAGGATCACGAGCGCGCGCTCGCCGGCCTGGTTCAGGATCGCAGCGGTCTCGACCATCTCCACCATGAAGGTGGAACGGCCGCGGGCGAGATCGTCGGCGGCGCCGACGCGGGAGAACAGGCGGTCGATAATGCCGATCCGCGCGCGCGTCGCCGGCACGAAACTTCCGATTTGAGCAAGAAGAGCAATCAACGCGTTCTGGCGCAGGAAGGTCGACTTGCCGGCCATGTTGGGACCGGTGAGCAACCAGAGCTGGCCGGACTTTTGCGCAGGTCCCGGCGACAGGTCGCAGGCATTTGCGATGAACGGCTCGCCATTACGCTTCAGGGCCTGCTCGACCACGGGGTGACGGCCGGCCTCGATCGCAAAGCCGAGAGACGAGTCCACCTCGGGCCGCACATAGTTCTCGTCGATCGCCAGCTTGGCCAGCGACGTCGCGACGTCGAGCAGCGCAAAGGCGTGAGCGGCGGCACGCAGATCCTCGCTGATGTCGAGCGCCTTGGCGCAGAGCTGTTCGAAAATCTCGAGCTCGAGGCCGAGCGCACGATCGCCGGCATTGGCGATCTTGGCCTCGATCTCCCCCAATTCAGAGGTGGTGAAGCGCACCTGGCCCGCCAGTGTCTGGCGGTGGATGAAGGTCGCGTTCAGCGGCGGCGACATCAGCTTGTCGCCGTGCTGCGCGGTCACCTCGACGAAATAGCCGAGCACATTGTTGTGCCGGATCTTCAGGCCCTTGACGCCCGTGCTGTCGGCGTAGCGCGCCTGCATCGAAGCCACCACCAGGCGCGAGGCGTCGCGCAGGTTTCGTGTTTCGTCCAGCGCAGGCTCGTAGCCCTGGCGAACGAAGCCGCCGTCGCGCTTGATCAGCGGCAGTTGATCGTCGAGCGCCTTGGCGAATTCCGCCGCGAGCTCGCGCGATGGCCTTTGCAGCGCCGCCATCACCGCGGCGATCTCCGGCGGCGGCTGATCGAGCTCGCCGAGCCGCGTCAGCACCTGGTCGGCGGCGATGATGCCGTCGCGCAGGCCGGCGAGATCGCGCGGGCCGCCGCGGCCAACCGACAGACGGGCCAGCGCCCGCGACATGTCGGGCGCACCGCGCAGAATGCTGCGGATGTCCTCGCGCGCGGCAGAGTCGGCAACGAAGCTGCCGACCGCATCGAGCCGCCGCGCGATCGCCGTTGCATCGGTCAGCGGCGCGGCCAGCCGCTGCGCCAACAGTCGCGACCCCGCCGCGGTCACCGTGCAGTCGATCGCATCGAGCAGTGAGCCGCGGCGTTCGCCCGCCAGCGTCCGCGTCAGTTCGAGATTGGCGCGCGTCGCCGGATCGATCGCCATCGTCGCACCCGAGGCCTCGCGCGCGGGAGGCGACAGCGGCGGGTGCTTGCCGACCTGGGTGCGGTCGACATAGGTGACGGCCGCGGCCGCGGCGGTGGCTTCGAGACGCGAGAGCTGCGCCAGTCCGTCCATGGTCGCGACGGCAAAATAGTCGCACAGCCGTTTCTCGGCGGTGGCGCCGTCGAAGACGTCACGGGTCAGCGGCGTCACCGCCGGCAGCTCGCGCAGGGTCTGTCCGAGCTCGCTGTCGTTGTAGAGCGCGTCGGTGACGATCACCTCGTTCGGATTGATACGCGCCAGTGTTGCAGTCAGTTCTCCGGCCGAGCATTCCGTCACCATGAATTCGGCGGTCGAGATGTCGATCCAGGCGAGGCCAAAGCGGTCGCCGCCCGCCGATGAGCGGGCGCGCGCGAGCGCCATCAGATAGTTGTTGGCGCGCGCGTCGAGCAGCGTGTCCTCGGTCAGCGTGCCCGGCGTGACCAGGCGCACCACGCCGCGGCGCACGACGCTCTTGTTGCCGCGCGCCTTGGCGGCGGCGGGATCCTCGGTCTGCTCGCACACCGCGACCCGGTGGCCGGCAATGATCAGCCGGTGCAGATAATCCTCGGAGCGCTCGACCGGCACGCCGCACATCGGGATATCGGCGCCCTGATGCTTGCCGCGCTTGGTCAGCACGATGCCGAGTGTCCTGGAGGCGATCTCGGCGTCCTCGAAGAACAGCTCGTAAAAGTCGCCCATCCGGTAGAACAGCAGCAAGCCCTGATGGGCCGCCTTGATTTCAAGGTATTGTTCCATCATCGGCGTGACGCGCGCGGCAGCTTCCGCCTGCGGCGCGGGCGCTTCGTCGGGGGGCGGTACAGGGATCGGTTGTTGCATTGTCATGGGCGGCGCAACCTACAAAATTTCGCCACGCGCTCCTATCGCTTTGGCCGGCGCGGGGAGGTTTTCCACGTTGTCCGCACCGCGGCATGCGCTGCTGGCGTGCGCACCCCTCGGAACACGCGCGTATCAGTCAATTGACCTGCCGCGGGCGCCCTCCTAAAACTCCGTCGACATTGAAGAATTTAGGCCCGATCGCGGCATTCAGGGAGAACAACGATGCGTGACGTCTTTATCTGCGATGCCGTGCGGACCCCGATCGGCCGTTTCGGCGGCTCCCTCGCCAAAGTGCGCGCCGACGACCTTGCGGCTGCCCCGATCAGGGCGCTGATGGCCAAGCACCCCAATCTCGACTGGGCACAGATTGACGAGGTCTTCTTCGGCTGCGCCAACCAGGCCGGCGAGGACAACCGCAACGTCGCACGCATGGCGCTCCTGCTTGCGGGCCTGCCGGATTCAGTTCCCGGCCAAACCCTGAACCGGCTCTGTGCCTCCGGCCTCGATGCGGTCGGTGCCGCCGGCCGCGCCATCCGTTCCGGCGAGATCGAGCTCGCGATTGCCGGCGGCGTCGAATCCATGACGCGCGCGCCCTTCGTGATGGGCAAGGCGCAGGAAGCCTTCTCGCGCTCTGCCGATATCTTCGACACCACGATCGGCTGGCGCTTCATCAATCCGCTGCTGAAGGCGCAGTATGGCGTCGATGCCATGCCGGAGACCGGCGAGAACGTTGCAGAAGAGTTCCAGGTGTCGCGCGCCGATCAGGATGCTTTCGCGATCCGCTCGCAGCAACGCGCCGGTGCGGCGATTGCGGCCGGCTATTTCGCCGAAGAAATCACTCCGATCACCATTCCCGGCGGCAAGGCCGGCCCCGTTATCGTCGACAAGGACGAGCATCCGCGCCCCGAGACCACGCTCGAAGCCCTCGCCAAGCTGAGGCCGATCGTACGCAATCCCGGCACGGTGACCGCGGGCAATGCCTCCGGCGTCAATGACGGCGCCGCCGCGATGATCCTGGCATCCGAAGCCGCCGTGAAAAAGCATGGCCTGACGCCGCGTGCCCGCATCCTCGGGCTTGCGTCGGCCGGCGTGCCGCCGCGCATCATGGGCATCGGCCCTGTGCCCGCGACCCGCAAGCTGATGGAGCGTCTCGGCAAGAAGATCAGTGATTTCGACCTGATCGAGCTCAACGAAGCCTTCGCCTCGCAGGGCATCGCCTGCATGCGCCAGCTCGGCGTCGCCGACGATGCCGATTTCGTCAATCCGCATGGCGGCGCGATCGCGCTCGGTCATCCCCTCGGCATGAGCGGCGCGCGCCTTGCGCTCACCGCCGTGCACGGCATGGAAAAGCGCGGCGGCAAGCTCGCGCTTGCCACCATGTGCGTCGGCGTCGGCCAGGGCGTGGCTGTCGCGATCGAGAAGTTGAACTAAGCTTTCTTCTCTCTTCCTGCTTGCGGGAGAGAGAAATTTTAGGGATCCGCTTCCATGATCATTGCGGGCGAGCAGGACGTCACGGCCGCGGCCCTGGCGGTGATGGAGCGGACGTCCGATCCGCGGCTGCGCCAGATCATGGTCTCCCTGGTCAAGCATTTGCACGGCTTCGTCCGCGACGTTCGTCTGACCGAGAAGGAATTCCGCGACGCCACGGCTGTTATCGCCGAGCTCGGCAAGCTCTCGACCGACACGCATAATGAGGTCGTGCTGATGGCGGGCTCGCTCGGCGTCTCGCCGCTGGTGTGCCTGCTGAACAATGGCGATCAGGGCAACACGGAAACCGACCAGTCGCTGCTCGGACCGTTCTGGCGGTTGAACTCGCCGCGGATGGAGAATGGCGGATCGATCGTGCGCTCCAAGACGCCGGGCGCGCCGCTGTTCGTCAACGGTCACGTCGTGGACAGGGACGGCCGTCCCGTCGCCGGCGCCGAGGTCGACGTCTGGCACGCGTCGCCTGTCGGTCTCTATGAGAACCAGGACCCGGAGCAGGTCGACATGAATCTGCGCGGCAAGTTTACGACCGACCAGGACGGAGGCTTCTCTTTCCGCTCCGTGATGATGGTCGGCTATCCCATTCCGACCGATGGCGTGGTCGGCCGTCTACTGGAGGCGCAGAGCCGGCATCCCTATCGTCCCGCGCACCTGCATGCCCTGGTTTTCAAGCCCGGCTTCAAGGTGCTGATCTCGCAGGTCTACGACCCTGCCGATCCGCATATCGACAGCGACGTGCAGTTCGGCGTGACGAAGGCGCTGATAGGCAAGTTCCTGCGTCATGACGCGCCACACCCGACGGAGCGCGATGTCGCGACGCCCTGGTATTCGCTCGATCATGTCTACCGGCTCGAAGCCGGCGAGGCGGTGCTGCCGCGTCCGCCGATCAAATAGGGCTCAAAGCCGCTTCCCCCAATTAGTTATATCCTATAATGATTGGCGGAAGCGTTGACCGGTCGGACCGAAAAAGGGCCGGGGAGGAGTTCGCCAATGACATTCATCTATCCCGTCGACAGCAACCAGGCGCATCCGCTGCCGCTGTCGCCCGAATACAAGAGCTCGATCAAGCGCGCGCCGAACAAGCCCTTGATCCCGATGCGCCATACGCTGTCGGAACTGACTGGTCCGGTCTACGGCCATGAGACTGTGCGCGAGGGAGACAGCGACCTCACCACCCAGCACACCGGCGAGCCGCTCGGAGAGCGCATCATCGTGCACGGCCATGTGCGCGACGAGGACGGCCGCGGCGTTCCGAACTCACTGGTCGAGATCTGGCAGGCCAATTCCTGCGGCCGCTACGTTCACGTCCGCGACCAGCATCCGGCCCCCCTCGATCCGAATTTTACGGGCGCTGGCCGCACCGTGAGCGATGCCTCCGGTTATTATCGTTTTGTCACGATTAAGCCTGGCGCGTATCCCTGGGGCAACCACCACAACGCCTGGCGTCCCGCGCACATCCATCTCTCGGTGTTTGGCCATTCCTTCGTCACGCGTCTGGTGACGCAGATGTACTTCCCGGCCGATCCGCTGTTCCCGTTCGATCCGATCTTCAATTCGGTGCCGGACGAGAAGGCGCGGGCGCGGATGGTGTCGTCGTTCGACTTAGAGAATACCCAGCCCGAATGGGCGCTGTGCTACCGCTTTGACATCGTGCTGCGCGGCAAGAACGCCACGCCTATGGAGAACCATTAAGTGCAGGATAATGGGATCACGCCATCGCAGACTGTCGGCCCGTTCTTCAAATATGGCCTGACGCCGAACGGCGACTACGCCTGGAACGATGCGTTCACGAACTCGACGCTGACTCCCGACGTCACCGGCGATCGCGTCCGCATCGAGGGCCGTGTGTTCGACGGCGACGGAGTCGTTGTGCCTGATGCCATGCTGGAGATCTGGCAGGCCGATGCGCAGGGGCGCTTTGCCGATCCGCAGGACAAGCGCGCGCTGCCAAATGCGAGCTTCCGCGGCTTTGCCCGCTGCGGCACCGACAAGGATGGCAACTACGCCTTCGAAACCATCAAGCCAGGCGCGGTGCCCGATCCCGACGGCAAGCCGCAGGCGCCGCATATCCTGCTTGCGGTATTTGGCCGCGGCATGCTGCGGCATCTCTATACACGCATCTATTTCGGCGACGAGGCCGGCAACGCCGCCGACCCCGTGCTGGCGCTGGTGCCGGCCGACCGCCGCGCCACGTTGACCGCCGTACGCGAGGCCGGCAAGCCAGTGTACCGGCTCGACCTGCGATTGCAGGGCGACAACGAAACTGTGTTTTTCGACGTGTGACTGAGGTGGCGTCCCGGATCTGCGCTTGCGCCTATCCGGGACGATGGCGGAGGACCGGGCCCAACTTTCGCTGTCCGAAACCGCTCGCTGACGCCGTTTTCCCGTAGTTCTCCGGAGTCCGCGCGATGCAAATTCCGCGCGAAGCAATCCCGTGTTTACCGTAATCCCCTAGGATCCGTTGGATTTGGCGCGGCCCATCGGATTGTTTCATGAAAATTCGCCTTTCGCTTTCTTCCGCAATCATTGCTTTCGGCATCGTTCTCGCCATCGGCTTTACCGCCGTGGCCTCCACCAGCCTCTACGCCCTGCACGAGCTCAAGGTCGGCGGCCCGCTCTATACCGACATCAAGCTCGGCAATGACCTCATCGCGGACATCCTGCCCCCACCGGAATATGTGATCGAGGCCTATCTCGAGGCCACCCTCGCCATGCGCGAGTCGGACCAACTGGCGGCGCACGGCGACCGCCTGGTCCAGCTCCGCAAGGATTACGACGAGCGCAAGGCTTTCTGGGTTACCTCCAGCCTCTCGGCCGACCTGAAGACCGCGCTGGTGTCGAAATCCGACGCCGAGGTGCAGAAGTTCTGGAAGCTGTTGTCCGACCAGCTCCTGCCGGCCCTCAAGGCCAAGGACACGGCCGCCTCCGAGCGCGCCTACGCGCAGCTCAAGGATGCCTACACCGCGCATCGCGCCGTCATCGACAGCATTGTCGAGAGCGCCAACAAGCAGAATGCCGAAATGGAGAAGCTGGCCGCGGACCGCGACAGCTCCATGCTTTATATCCTCATGGGCGTTTCCGCCGCCGTTCTGGCATTCATTGCCGCGGGCCTGCTCGGCGTCGCGCTCGGCGTGGTGCGCCCGATCGTGCGCATGACAGGCACGATGCAAAAGCTCGCGACCGGCGATCTCGCCGCCGACATCCCCTTCGCACACCGTCAGGACGAGGTCGGGTCGATGGCGGGCGCCCTGCTGGTGTTCAAGCAGGCGGCAGTCGACAATGCCCGGCTGCGCGAAGAACAGCTGCTGCAGGAGCAGGAGGCGGCGCTGGCCAAGCGTGGTGCCCTGCAACAGATGGCCGATACGGTCGAGCGGGAAACCGGCCGCTCGGTCGATACCGCAAGCGCTGCGACCCAAGGCGTAGAACGGGCGGCCTCCAGCCTGTCCGAGATCGCGCGGTCGTTGTCCACGGAGTCGCAGGCGGTTGCCTCGGCGTCCACCCAGGCCCTGAGCAGCTCGCAAACCGTTTCAGCCGCGGCGGAAGAACTGAGTGCTTCGATCCGTGAGATCGCGACCCAGGTCGCGCGGACCAGCACGGTCACAAAATCGGCGGTCGCCGGTCGTGAACAGGCGCGTTCGACCATCCAGGCGTTGGCCGGTTCGGTCAAGAAAATCGCCGAGGTCTCCGATCTCATCGGCGGCATCGCCGGTCAGACCAACCTTCTGGCACTCAACGCCACGATCGAGGCCGCGCGTGCCGGCGAAGCCGGCCGCGGTTTCGCGGTGGTCGCCGCCGAAGTGAAATCCCTGTCCGACCAGACCGCCAAATCCACCGAGGAGATCGCGCGGCTGATTGCCGAGATCCAGGCCTCGACGCAGGCCGCGGTCGATGCCGTCGAAACCATGGGAGGCCACATCCTCGAGATCGACGGAGTTGCCACCTCGGTCGCCGCCGCGATGGAAGAGCAGGGCGCCGCGACGCGTGAGATCACGCGGTCGATCTCCGAATCGGCTTCCGCGGCGAAGGAGGTCTCGGCCAAGATCGGCGATGTCAGCCGCGACGCCGCCTCCGTGAACGAGCGCGCCGCGGAGGTCAGACAGGCGATCGCCGGCATGGCGGCCAATCTCGAACAGCTCCGGTCGGTCGTGGTCAGGACCGTGCGCGCCTCGACCGCTGCGGCTTAGGCCGGCATCGGGTTGGCCGCTGGTGCGTGGGGCGTGATCGTGCAGTATGACGCGGGACAGGGGCATCGTGGCTATGACACCTCCACAATTGCCGGCGGTCGTTGAGCCCGCCCGACTGACGGCAGCGCTCCGCAGGAGTGGCGTGCTGGACGCCGGCGCAGTCCGCGAGGTGAAAGTGCTGCATCAGCGCGACACCGTCGTGTCGCACATTATCCGCCTTGGCCTGCGCTATGTGGGGGAATCCGCCGGCGCCCCGCAATCGCTGATCCTGAAGACCGCGCATTCCGACTTCGCAAAGACGCTTGCAAATGGCGGCCGGCACGAAGTGGCCTTCTATACGCAGCTCGCGCCAACAGCGCCGGCGGGGCTTGTGCCGCGCTGCTTCGACGGGCATTTCGACGAGGAGAGCGAGACCTGGCATCTTCTGCTCGAAGACCTCACCGACAGCCATGAGATTGCGACGCAATGGCCGCTGCCACCGTCGCGCGATCAGGCGATGGCGATCGTCACGACGCTCGCGCGATGGCACGCGGCCTGGTGGGACCATCCCGGTCTCGGCGAGACCGTCGGCACCTGGGCGAGCGAGGAGGACAGCGCAACTCACATGGAGACCTTCGCCGGCCATTACGATCGCTTCGCGGACCTGCTCGGCGATCGCCTCAGCGAAGAGCGCCGCATCCTCTACCGCCGGCTGATCGATCAGTCGGCCCGGCTATCCCTGCGCTATCATTTGCGACGTCATGTCAGCATCACTCATGGCGATGCCCATATCTGGAATTTCCTGCTGCCGCGCGCCGGCGTCGCCGATACCGTGCGGATCTTCGACTTCGACCTGTGGAACATCAACGTGCCGACCAACGACCTCGCCTACATGATGGCGATGCAATGGTATCCGGAACGCCGGCAGACGCTCGAGCGGGCGCTGCTCAACCGTTACTACGAGACGCTGATCGCGCGCGGCGCCAGCGGCTATACGCACGGCGCGCTCGATCAGGATTACCGTTGGTCGGTGCTCTGGCACATCACCACGCCGGTCTGGCAATGGAGCATCAACATCCCGCCGGTGATCTGGTGGAACAATCTGGAGCGGGTGATGCTGGCGGTCGAGGATTTAGGGTGCGAGGAGTTTTTGGGGTAGTTGGCGCTGCACGCTCGCCGTCGTCCAAGTTGTGACGCACCCTACTCCATCACCGCATGTTCCGGCCCGGCCGACTGCTTGCGCAGCGTGGCCTTGGACGAGCCGATCATCAGGGCGAGTGGGATGGTGCAGAGGATGAAGATCATCACCAACATGTAGTCGTGCGCGAAGGCGATGATCTGCGCCTGCACGCTGACCATCCTGTCGGCCATGGCGCGGCCGGCGTCGGTGGAGAGATTGATCATGCCGCTGACGTTGGGCATCTGGAGCGCGTGGTTGAACGGGTTGATATTCTCGGACAGGATCGCATAGGTCTTGCGCGTGCCCTGCGTCAGCTCGGCGACGACGATGGAAATGCCGACCGAGCTCGCGACGTTGCGCAGCAGCGTCAGCATCGAGGTGCCGTCGGTGCGCAAGTGGTTCGGCAGCGTCAGGAACGCCACCGTCGAGAGCGGCACGAAGACGAGGCCGAAGCCAAAGCCCTGGATCACGCTGACGACCACGATTTCCGGCACCTGGGTCTGGTCGGTCCAGCCCGTCATCTGGAACAGCGAGGCCGCCGTCAGCGTCAGGCCGCAGATGATCAGCGTGCGCGCCTCGATCCAGCGCATGATGCGGCCGACCATCATCATGGCGAAGAAAGTGCCGAAGCCGCGGCTTGCGAGCAGGCCGCCCGCGGTCATGATGGGATAACCGATCACGTTCTGCAGGTAGGGCGAAGCCAGCGCCATGGTCGAGTACAGCACGAGGCCCATCACCGTCATGAAGATGCAGCCGGTGAGGAAGTTGCGATCCCTGAACAGCGCGAACTGAATGAAGGGACGCGAGGTCGTGAAGGAGTGGGCGAAGAAGTAATAGAAGGCGACGCCGGAGACGGCGAACTCGGTCACGATCTCGACCGACTCGAACCAGTCGAGCTGCTCGCCGCGATCGAGCGCGAGCTGGAGTGCGCCGATCCCGATCGCCAGCGCGGCAAAGCCGAACCAGTCGAACTTCAGGCTGAGATTCTTATCGGTCTCGTCCATGAAGACGGCGAGCCCGAGCACGGTGATCGCGCCGAACGGCAGGTTGACGAAGAACACCCAGTGCCAGGAATAGCTCTCGGTGAGCCAGGCGCCCAGCGACGGGCCCATGATCGGGCCCATCATCACGCCCATGCCCCAGATCGACATCGCCGTGGCGCGTTCCTGAAGCGTGTAATAGTCGAGCATCACTGACTGCGACAGCGGCACCAGCGCTGCGCCGAATACGCCCTGCAGCAGGCGGAACAGCACCATCTGGTTGATGTCCTGCGCGAGGCCGCACAGCACGGAGGCGAAGGTGAAGCCGGCCGCGCAGGCGATGAAGATGCGCTTGCGGCCAAAGCGGTTGGAGATCCAGCCCACCGGCGCCGTCATGATCGCAGCGGCGACGATGTAGGACGTCAGCACCCAGTTGATCTGGTCCTGCGAGGCCGACAGCGTGCCCTGCATGTAGGGCAGGGCGACATTGGCGATGGTGGTGTCCAGCGCCTGCATGATGGTCGCCGTCATGGCGCAGATCGTCACCATGTTCCGGCGCATGCCGGGGACCATCAGGCTCGCATGGGGGCCGGACATCGGATCGGTCCTTGTCTCAGTCTTTTTCGTGGCCTGCGGTCGCCGCCAGGCCGAGCAGGCCGGCGAGCGAGCGCTGATGGCCGGTGTCGATGGTGGCGTAGACGCTCATGCCCGCCTTCAGCTTCCGCACGTATTTGTCGGTCTCGTCGAAATAGACGCGGATCGGCACGCGTTGCACGACCTTGACGAAATTGCCGGTGGCGTTTTGCGGCGGCAGGATCGCGAACTGCGCGCCGGTGCCGGGCGAGAGCGAGCCGATCTTGCCCTTGAAGACATGGTTCGGGAACGCGTCGACCTCGAGCGTGACCGGTTGCCCTTCGGTGACGTAGGTGAGGTCGCTTTCCTTCGGATTGGCGTCGACCCAGGGATGGGCGACGTCGATGATGGAGAACACCGGCGTGCCGGCGGTGACGTAGCGGCCGAGCTGGATCTGCTCGACCTGCGTCGCAACGCCGCTCATCGGGGCCCGCACGACGGCGTGGTCGAGATTGCGCTGGGCGTCGTCGAGCTTGGCCTTCGCCTGGGCGTAGGGCGGGAATTGCTCGAGCGGCAGGTCGGGATTGCCGAGCAGCTGGGTCTTCGCATTGGACAACTGCTGCTTGACGAACTGCGTCTGGGCGCCAGCGGTGACCAGCGCATTGGCAGCGTTGTCCAGGTCGAGCTGCGAGCCGAAATTGCTCTTTACCAGTGACTGCTTGCGCTCGACGTCGCGCTGCTTCAGGTCGACGCCCCGCTGCGCCAAATCGAGCATCTGTGCGTATATCTTGATGTTCGCGATGAGATTGTCATAAGTCGTGCGAGACTGGTCGAGCGCGGCCTTTGCCTGGTCGACCGCGAGGCGGAACGGCACGGGGTCGATCTCGAACAGCTCGTCGCCCTGCTTGACGACCTGGCCCTCTTTCACGATGACCTTCTCGATCTTGCCGGAAATGTCGGGCGTCACCAGCACCTTCTGGGCACCCACATAGGCGTCGTCGGTGCCGACATAGCGGCCGCCATTGAGATAGAAGGTCAGGCCGGCAATGGCGACGACGGCCGGCAGCACGACCAGAAGCAGGACGCGGCGATAACGGCGCAGGCCGGCGATCAGGCGGCGACGCGGATTGGTGCCGGCTTTCTTGGTGGGCTTGCCGCTGTCGATTTTCTGCTCGGGTTGGAATTTGAGAACCTGATCAGCCATAGCGCTGCTCCTTACGCGCTTGTTCCGCCACCGATGTCTGGATCGCGGTACGCACGTTTTCCTTGATTGTTTCGAGCTGGGTGAGGAGGCGATGGGCGTCCGCCGGAGTGATGCCTTCGAGCGCGTTGGCCGTGAGCTCGGACTTCAGCCCGCTCATCCGTCCGAGCAATTGCCGCCCCGCCTTCTTCAGGTGCAGCCGCTTGACGCGGCGGTCCGAAGGATCGTTGCGGCGTTCGATCCAGTCACTGTCGCAGAGCTTGTCGATCAGGCGCGTCAGCGTGATCGGCTGCACCTCGAGAAGCTCCGCGAGTTCCGACTGCTTCATGCCTTCGCTGCGCTCGACCTTGGCCAGCACCGCCCATTGCGCGCGGGTGATACCGAAGCGCGAGGCTTCCTTGTCGGCATAGACGCGGAGCAGGCGATAGAGCTCGGCAAGCGTAAACAGGAAGTTCTGGTCCACGGGCCCGCGGCTCATGAGCTTGGTCTCCAATAAGCTTGGGATATAATAAGCAAGCTTATGATTATTTCATGGCGGGATAGCGGGATGCTGTCCCGCAGCAAGAGCATGGCTGATCGCCGCACCGCCGGTCCTGCTTTGGGTTCCCCTTTCGAAATGCTAGAACGCCGGTCCCATGACCTTCGCAAAGCCGGTTTTTCCCGCGCCCGATCACGATCACGGCCGTTGCACCGCCGATGCGCTGGCGCATGCCGAGGCCGTCTGCGAGCAGCGCACGCAGAAATTCACGCCGATCCGCCGCCATGTGCTGGGGGCGCTGCTCTCGAGCCACCGGCCGCTGGGAGCCTATGAAGTGATCGACGAGCTGGCGAAATCGATGCCGCGGCCGGCGCCGATCACGGTCTATCGTGCTCTCGATTTCTTGATGACGAACGGCCTCGTGCACCGCATCGAAAGCCGCAACGCCTATCTCGCCTGCGCCGCCCACGACCATGACGCGACCTCGGCGGTGACGTTCCTGATCTGCGAGCGCTGTGGTCTGGTCGGTGAGATTCCGTCGGCGTCGTTCGCCAAGGACCTCACCGCCGCCGCGCGCAGTTCAGGCTTCGCTCCCAAACTGTCCGTGGTGGAAATCACGGGCGTCTGTGCGCATTGTCAGAAAGCTGCATAAAGCAACAACGGCGCAACGCCGGTTTTTCAGGAAGACATGTCCTCACCACAAGCCCTATCGTCCGCCGGTCGTCCCCTCAGTGCCGGCGCCATCGCTCTGATGCTCATGCTGTGCCTGACCTGGGGGTTCAACCAGATCGCGGTGAAGCTGGTGCTGCCGGACATCCCGCCGATGCTTCAGGCCACGTTCCGCTCGATGGGCGCGCTGCCGGTGCTGTTCATCATCGGCAGCTTGCGCGGCGTTAAATTCTTCGAACGCGACGGCACCTGGAAGCCCGGCGTGATTGCCGGACTGATGTTCGGCATCGAGTTCGTTCTGATCTTTCAGGGCCTGCGCTTCACACCGGCGTCGCGGGCGGTCGTGTTCCTCTACACCGCGCCGTTCTTCGTCGCGCTCGGCTCCTACCAGGTGCTTGGCGAGCGACTTGGCGGTACGCAATGGCTGGGGCTGGCCGTCAGCTTTGCCGGTGTCGCACTCGCGATCGGGGTACCGCAGCCCAACGTCGATTCGCATGTTCTGCTCGGCGACCTCATGATCGTCGGCGGCGCCGCGCTGTGGGCGGCGACCACGCTGGTTGCCAAGGGCACCCGGCTGCGCTTCGCGGCGCCTGAAAAGGCACTCGGCTATCAAGTCGCGACCTCGATCCCGATCCTCGGCACGGCCGCCTGGCTGTTCGGGGAGACCATCCCCCACACCCCGTCGACGCTGTCGCTGGGCCTGATGGCCTTCCAGGCGATCTGGGTGGTGGGAACCACGTTCACGCTTTGGTTCGCGCTGGTGAAGACCTATTCGGCCAGCAAATTGTCGGCTTTTACCTTCATCACCCCTTTGTTTGGCGTGGTGGGTAGCTATTTCATCATGCACGACACCTTGAACCTGACATTTGGGGCGGCAGCGGTCCTTGTAATTGCTGGGCTTTTTTTGGTTAACCGTCCCAGCCAATCCGCTGCGGCGCCGCGCGATGCATTGCTGAACGTCACCAAAACCTGATATTTGGACCCCATGAACAAGCTCGAAACCACCATCGATTCCGACATCGCGGGGCCTGCGCCGCGCCATCACACCACCCAGGTCAAGGTCGGCGACGTTGCCGTCGGCGGCGGTGCGCCGATCGTCGTGCAGTCGATGACCAACACCGACACCGCCGATATCGACGGCACCATCGCCCAGGTCGCAGCGCTCGCGCGCGCGGGCTCCGAAATGGTCCGCATCACCGTGGACCGCGAGGAAGCCGCTGCCGCCGTCCCGCATATCCGCGACGGCCTGCTCAAGCGCGGCATCACCACGCCCTTGATCGGCGACTTTCATTATATCGGCCACAAGCTGCTCGCGGCCTATCCGGCCTGCGCCGAGGCGCTCGCCAAATATCGCATCAATCCCGGCAATGTCGGCTTCAAGGACAAGCGCGACACGCAGTTCGCCGACATCATCGAGATCGCCAACAAGAACAGCAAACCGGTCCGCATCGGCGCCAATTGGGGCTCGCTCGACCAGGAGCTTCTGACCAAGCTGATGGACGAGAACACCGCCTCGGCCAATCCGCGCGATGCGCGCGCGGTGATGCGCGAAGCCATGGTGCAGTCGGCGCTGCTCTCGGCGGCGCGCGCCGAAGAACTCGGCATGCCCAAGGACCGCATCATCCTGTCGGCCAAGGTCTCGGCGGTGCAGGATCTGATCGCGGTCTACGAGGTTCTCGCCAGCCGCTCCGATTACGCCATCCATCTCGGCCTGACCGAGGCCGGCATGGGCACCAAGGGCATTGTCGCCTCATCCGCCGCGCTCGGCATCCTGCTTCAGCAGGGCATCGGCGACACCATCCGCATCTCGCTGACACCGGAGCCCGGCGGCGACCGCACCCGTGAGGTGCAGGTCGGCCAGGAGCTGTTGCAGACCATGGGCTTCCGCACCTTCGTGCCGCTGGTTGCGGCATGTCCCGGCTGCGGCCGCACCACCTCGACCACGTTCCAGGAACTGGCCAGCTCGATCCAGGGTTTCATCCGCGACGAGATGCCGACCTGGAAAACCAAATATCCCGGCGTGGAAGAACTCAACGTCGCGGTGATGGGCTGCATCGTCAACGGCCCCGGCGAATCCAAGCACGCCAATATCGGCATCTCGCTGCCGGGCACGGGCGAAGCGCCGGCTGCCCCCGTGTTCGTCGACGGCAAGAAGTTCCGGACCCTGCGCGGCCCGACCATCTCCACCGACTTCAAGGCGCTCGTGATCGACTACATCGAGCAGCGCTACGGCCAGGGCGCCAAGGTGCCCGTGACCGCGGCGGAGTGATCTAACTTCACCTCGGGCTCACACTCCGCCGTCGTCCCGGACAAGCGCGCCTCAGCGCGCGCAGATCCGGGACCCATAGCCACAGGATTTTGTGGTGACGGCAGGATGTCACTCCGAGTCTTCGCCAAACCTAATCCTGTGGTTATGGGTCCCGGATCTGTGCTTACGCTTGTCCGGGACGACGGCTGTGTTTGCAGCGCAGATTGCGTATCTGTCACCCCGCGCTACCATGCCCCCAATCAAAACGATCGGGAGAGATGCCATGAGTTCACTCGCCGGCAAGCAGGGCCCGCGCTATCGCCACACGGCGGATGACGGCGCGCCCTATGAGACCATCGCGGTCGAAAAGCTCACCCCGATCATCGGCGCGGAAATATCCGGCGTCGACATCGGCAAGCTGGTCTCGGACGATGCCCGCTCCAACCGGCAGATGGACGAGATTCACCGCGCGCTCGCCGAAAACCTCGTCATCTTCTTCCGCGACCAGCGCATCACGCCGCAGCAGCATCTCGCCTTCGGCCGCAAGTTCGGCGAACTGCATTTCCATCCTGCCGCGCCGCATGAGGATGAAGACCCAGCGCTGATGAAGATCTACGCGGATGCGAACTCGCCGCGCGCCAACGGCGAAGGTTGGCATTCCGACGTCTCTTGCGACCTCGAACCGCCGATGGGCTCGATCCTCTACATCAAGCAGTGCCCGCCGCGCGGCGGCGACACGCTGTTCGCCAACATGTATGCGGCCTACGAGGCGCTCTCGGACCGCATGAAGTCCTATCTCGACGGCCTGACAGCGCTGCATGACGGCGAGCCGATCTATCGTGGGCTCTACGCCAATTACGGCGTGGCTGACCGTCCGTCCTATCCGAATGCCGAGCACCCTGTGCTGCGCACGCATCCGGTCACGGGCAGGAAGGCGCTCTACGTCAACCGCGGCTTCACCCGCCACATCAACGGCATTCCGCGCGACGAGAGCGACGCAATGCTCGCCTATCTCTACCAGCACGCCGAGAACCCGCTGTTCCAGTGCCGCTTCCGCTGGACCGAGAACGCCATCGCGTTCTGGGACAACCGCTGCGCCCAGCACCGCGCGATGTGGGACTACTGGCCGCACACGCGCTCCGGCACGCGCGTGACGGTGAAGGGCGAGCGGCCGGTTTAATCCGCCTACGCACTGCGTTCCGCGTTGACGTCTTCCCGCGTCCGCGCCAATCTTGCCAAAACAAAGACGTCGGGAGGATCAGCCATGCTCCGCGCCGAGGACAACAAATTCCTGACCGAGTCGGGCCCCGGCACGGGAATGGGCGAGCTGTTGCGGCGGTTCTGGATTCCCGTGGCTCTCTCCGAAGAACTTTCCGAGCCGGACGGCGAGCCGAAGAAGATCATCGTGCTCGGCGAAGAGTTGCTCGCGTTCCGTGACTCGCGCGGCGTTGTCGGAATCATCGACCAGTACTGTCCGCATCGCGGCGCCAATCTCTGGCTTGGGCGCAATGAGGAATGCGGCATTCGCTGCGTCTATCACGGCTGGAAGTTCGACACCGACGGCCGATGCGTCGACATGCCGACCTCCTATCCCGACATCAACGCCAAAGACCTCATCCGGATCAAATCCTATCCGGTGCGCGAATGGGGCGAGATGATCTGGGCCTATATGGGCCCGGCCGAGGTCATGCCCGAATTGCCAGATCTCGAAATGGCGCTGCTGCCGGCCTCGCACCGCTATGTCAGCAAGAAATGGCAGGACTGCAACTGGGTGCAAGCGCTGGAAGGCTCGATCGACACCGCGCATTTCACTTTCGCCCATCTCTCCTTCGACAAGGAGGTGAACGAGATTCTGGACATCAAGAAGCATTTTGTGAATCCGATCGCGCGGATGTCGAGCGACCACATGCGTTGGATCGCAGAGGATCCGCGCCCTGTGATCAAGATCCAGCCGCACGACGCGGGATTGACGATTGCCGGTGGGCGTCTCACCGGCGGCGACAGCATCTACTGGCGCATCGCGCAATTCCTGATGCCGTTCCACGCCTATGCGCCGAGCGCGATGCCGGGCGAGAACATTTTTGGCCAGACCTTCGTGCCCGTCACCGACACCAATTGCTGGATCTACACCTATGCCTGGAATCCGGAGCGGCCGCTGGCGCAAGCCGAGCGTGATGCCTTCGACCGCGGCAATGGCGTGATCGCGGAGGTCGACGACAATTACGTGCCGTTGCGCCACAAGGGCAACGACTATTTGATCGACCGCAAACTCCAGAAGACCAGGAGCTACACCGGCATCAAGGGCGTCTCCGAACAGGACGCCGCCGTGCAGGACAGCCAGGGCCCGATCGCCGACCGCACCCGCGAGCATCTCGGCCCGACCGATCTCGGTATCATGCATTTCCGGAAAGTCGTGATGGAGCTGGCGCGGGCGCTTCAGCAGGGCGAGCCGCCATCGCAGGCTGCGCATCAGGATCGCTACGCCGTGCGCTCGGGCGCCTGCGTCACCAGCAGGGCCAAGGACTTGCCCGCCGTGATGATGGAACGCTTTGGTGACGTCGCGGGATTCGTCGGCCGTCCCAGGATTGCGGCTGCGGAGTAAGGCTTGAGGCATTCGCGCAGCATCATCGCACGCCTCGTCTTGCCGCTCGTCGCGTCGATCTTGCTATCGTTGGCGCCTGCTGACGCCGGTCATGCTGCTATCACGAGAAAAAATGCGAAGCCCAAGCCGCCGCAATCACCGGCCAAATGCGAGGTGCCGAAATTCAGGATCGTCGTGGATGTCGGGCACACGCCGGACTCCTACGGCGCGTTGAGCGCGCGCAATGATCCGGAGTTCGGCTTCAACTTCCGGCTTGCGAGGCTCATCACGGCGAAGCTCAAGTCTGGAGGCTTCGCCGCAGCCCGCCTGCTCGTCACGGATGGCAAGGCACGGCCGAGCCTGTTCAAGCGGGTCAGTGCCGCGAATGACGGTCGGGCCGATCTCTTCCTGTCGATCCACCATGATTCGGTGCCGGACAAGCTGCTCGAGAGTTGGGAGTTCGACGGCGCGCACAGCTATTTCAGCGATCGTTTTTCGGGCCACTCTCTATTCGTGTCGGAGCGGAACCCGCACTTCGCCGCCAGCCTGATGCTGGCCCGGATGATCGGCAGGCAGCTGAAAGAGCAGGATCTGCACTATGCCAGCCAATACACTCTGCCGGTGATGGGCCGCTACCGGCGCCAATTGCTCGACAAGGATGTCGGCGTCTACCGCTATGACGGGCTCGTCGTGCTCGCGCAAACCCGCAGCGCCGCCGTGCTGCTCGAGGCTGGCTCGATCATCAACCGCGACGAGGAAATGGCGATGAATTCGCCGGGGCGGCAGGAGATGATTGCGGGCGCCGTGGCGGTGGCGATCAGGGAGTTCTGCGAGAGGCGGTGATTGCTCGCGCAATGACGAGAATCTATAGCGGCCCTCCCCGATACTCCCGGTTCGCCAAACTCGCCTCCTCCAGATCCAGATCCCGCTCGATCCGCCGGCGCGTCTCGTCGGTGATCTGGCCGTCGCGCAGCAGGTCGTGAATGAATTTGCGCTCGGCCTCGATCAGGTCACGCGTCAGGGCGGTGCCGGCGGCCGAAACGTCGTGGTGGGTGGGATCGAGCGAGTCGGGAAGCTGGTTGATCCGGATATCGTGGCGTGCGCGCAGGAGCCGCATCACCTCGTCCGAGATTTCCTTCTCCCCCGTCAGCACGTCGAGCGACTTCAGGGCGGCATCGAGAGCCTGGCGGCGTGCCGCGATCTCGGCCTCGTGCTCGGCGACATGCTCGTTGCGACCGGCTTCCGCGACGCCGAGCCAGCGCACCACCGGTGGCAGTGTGAGGCCGACTCCGATCAGCGTGACGAAAATGACAGCGAAGGCGACGAACAGGATCAGGTCGCGATACGGAAAGGCCTCGCCGCCCGGCAACGTGAAGGGCAGCGCCAGCGCAGCCGCCAGCGACACGGCGCCGCGCACGCCGGTGAACGCGAGCACGAACGGCCATTGCCATGGCGGTGAGGGATCGCGGGCGCGCAGCGACTTGCTGAACATCCGCGGCAGATAGGTCGCGGGATAGAGCCAGGCGAAGCGCGCGCCCACGACGACCACCAGGACCACGGCGGTTGCGATCATGATGTCGTCGAGCGGAAACGCCTTCGATTTCTCATAGAGCGCGCGCATCTGGAATCCGGTGAGCAGGAACAGCAAGCCCTCGATCAAATAGATCACGAGATCCCAGAAGAATATGCCTTGCAGACGCGTCGATGCCGAGATCAGCAGCGGCCCGTTCCAGCTCACATAGAGGCCGCAGGCGACCGTGGCGATCACGCCGGAGCCGCCGACGTGCTCGGGCAGCCAATAGGAGACGAACGGCGTGATCAGCGACAGCGTCAGCTCGACCTGCGGATCCCTGGACCATTTGCGCAAGCGCAGGGACAGCCAGCCGACGCCGATGCCGAAGGCGATCTCGCTGGCGACGATGAGCAAGAACTCGCCGGCTGCCAGAGGCAGCGAGAAATGCCCGACCATGATCGCGGCGAGCGCGAAACGATAGAGGGTCAGCGCGGTAGCGTCGTTGGCGAGCCCTTCGCCTTCGAGGATGACCAGAAGCCGGCGCGGCATGTGCAGCCGGCGCGCGATCGCGAGCGGTGCCACCACGTCGGGCGGCGCGACAATGGCGCCGAGCAGGAAGCCGATAGCCCAGGGCAGGCCAATCACATAATGCGTGGCGGCCGCCACCAGCGCCGCGGTGAAGATCACCGCGCCGACCGCGAGCAGCACGATCGGGCGTAAATTGTTCCTGAACTCGCGCCAGCTCATGGCGACGCTGGCCGAGTAGATCAGCGGCGGCAGCACCATCAGCAGTACCAGTTCCGGCGGCAGTTCGACCGGCGGCATGCCCGGCACGAAGGCGAGACCGATACCGGAGAGCATCAGCAGAATGGCAGGCGCGATGTTGAAGCGGCGCGCGACAAGCGCAGTGCCCGCCAACACGGCAAGCAGGATGAGAAAGGTCTGAAATTTCGCTTCGATCATGGCCTGTCTTGGCCGGAAGCAACCGCAAGGTCAATGCGGCGCGGCTCAGGCCAGCCGCTCAGCCACCATGCGGCCGATGCGCGCGAACACGGCTTCGAACTGCGCAGCGTTGGGCGTGCCGCCCTGGGTGTAGGCCGCGATCAGGATCGGTGCATCGGGCTTCGTATCGGACTTCGTATCGGGCTTGGGCCAGACCACCGCGATATCGCCGGAGGCGTCCTTGCCGTTGTTGCCGGTCTTGTCGCCGATCTTCCAGTTTGCGGGGAGCCCGCCGCGCAGCCGGTTCGCGCCGGTCTTGCAGCCCACCATCCATTCCATGAGTTGAGCACGCGAGGCCGGCGACAGCGCCGCGCCCGTCACCAGCCGCCGCAGATTGCCCGCCATCGCCGCCGGGGTCGTGGTGTCGCGGGGATCGCCGGGCGGTGAGCGGTTGAGCTCGGGCTCATTGTGGTCCAGTCGCGAGGTGCTATCGCCGAGCGACCGCCAGAAGGCGGTGAGCGCGGCGGGACCGCCGATCCGCGCCAGCAGCAAGTTGGCGCAGGTGTTGTCGCTGAGTTCGACGATTGCCTTGCACATCTCGGTGACCGACATCGCGCCGGCGGCAAGATTTTGCCTGGCGACCGGTGCGTACTCCAGCAGGTCGACCTTGCCGTAGGAGATCTTGGCCGCGAGCTGCTCCTCGCCACGATCGACCCGCGCCAGTACGCAAGCCGCGAGCGAAGCCTTGAATGTCGAGCACATGACGAACCGTTCGTCGGCCCGCCATGCGAGCTTTGCGCCGGTCGCGAGGTTCTCCGCATAGACGCCGATCCGGCCGCCACTCTCGCGCTCATAGGTTTCGAGCTCAGGCTGCGCGTCCGCAGCGAGGGCAGGGGAGGCGGCAATCCAGCACAGCGAGGCGAGCAGCGAACGGCGGTCGAGAAGCATCGGGGACTTTCAGGCGAGCCGGAGGAGGCAGCGGCGAGCCGGAGGGAAGCCCCTCACTCCCGCAGGTCATACCGATACGACTTCGACACGATCTGCCAGCCGTCGGCGAGCTTCATCGCCACCAGATAGTCGGTGAAAAAACGCGGCGGCAACTGGCACCGGACCTTGATGAAGGCGGTCTTGTCGTCCGAACGGTCGACGGTGACGATGAAATCTTCGCGCGGCTTGCCTTCGGCCTTGCCGGAGGGGCGCTCGCGCACGCGGTCGAGCCAGTCCGGCACGGTCAGCACCTGCAGTTCGCCCTTCTCGACCCAGCGCAAATCGGCGGAGGGGTGGAAGATGGCGCCGAGTTTTTCGGCATCGCCCTCGTAAAGTCCATCGAAATAGGATTGCACGACGGCTTCGATGCTCGCGCGGTTCTGGCTCATGGTCATCCCTTTGTATGATCGCTCGGGGCGAACTTAGTCGTACTCATCAAAATGCGCTATGGGAGTGCGTACCATTTGCGCGAGGACATTGTGATGACCGGATCAGAGAATTCGAACGCTCGTATCCTGATCGGCGAATGCTACTGCCGCGCCGTGCGCTATGAGGTGGCGGACGCATTCTCCTATGCGATGAACTGCCACTGCTCGAATTGCCGCCGCACCACCGGTGCAGCCTTCAAGCCGTTCGCCGGAATAACCAAGGACAAGCTGCGCATCGCCCATGGTGAAGATCAGCGCCTCATCTTCGGCGACGAGACCACCCATGACGCCCACTGCGCCCGCTGTGGCTCGCTGCTTTATTCCCGGGTGCGCGAGGGAAAATGGGTCCATGTCGCCATGGGAACCCTGGTCGATGCCCCCTCGATCCGACCGAGCGTCCACATTTTCGTGGGCTCGAAGGCGCCCTGGCACGAGATTACGGACAATCTGCCGCAATATCAGGGCCACGTAGGGGATGCCTGAGGGAACCTGCTGCGCGCCTATTTCTCGGCGAACCGCGACCGGACTGGCGCGACAAACAAAGGGGGTTTTTCGGCCTGCCGCCGGTGCCACCTTCGTGACCTCCATCGCCCGCGGCGGACCCTGCTAAAGCCATCCCAAAGGGGCTCGAACTGCCCTGAACCCGGAAGTCGTGTCATGCGCAAATCGCTCAGACTTTGCCCACTTCTCCTCGCGGTCGCGCTGCTATTCGGCGCCTGGCCCGCTTTGGCCGGGAAGCGCGTCGCGCTGGTGATCGCCAACTCGGCCTATCAGCACGCGCCGTCGCTTACGAACCCTGTCAATGACGGTTCGGTGATGGCCAGGACACTGAAAGAGGCCGGCTTTGACATCGTCGATTCCCGGCACGATCTGACGGCGCTGGACACCCGGCGCGTGCTGCGCGAATTCGCCGACCGGACCCGCGATGCCGACATCGCCGTGGTCTACTATGCCGGCCACGGCATCGAAGTCGAAGGCTCGAACTATCTGATCCCTGTCGATGCCAAGCTGGAGCGTGACACCGACGTCTTTGACGAGGCGCTCTCCCTCGACCGCGTCCTGGTCGCGGTCGAACCGGCCAAGCAGCTTCGACTGGTGATCCTGGACGCCTGCCGTGACAATCCGTTCGGCAAGACCATGAAGCGCACGGTCGCCTCGCGCGGCATCGGCCGCGGCCTCGTCCAGGTCGAGCCGACCAGCCCCAACACGCTGATCGCCTATTCGGCCAAGGCCGGCTTCACGGCGCAGGACGGCGACGGCGCCAACAGCCCCTTTACCATGGCGCTGTCGAAGCATCTGACGACACCGGGCCTCGACATTCGCCGCGCCTTCGGCTTCGTGCGTGACGACGTGCTCAAGTCGACCGGCAACAAGCAAGAGCCGTTCGTCTATGGCTCGCTCGGCGGCGAGGACGTGCCGCTGGTGCCGGTCAAGGTCGCCGCTGCGGCTCCGGCGGCGCCTGCGCTGAATCCGCAGGCCGACATCCGCCGCGATTACGAGCTCGCGCTGCAGGTCGGCAACAGGCCGGCGTGGGATGCCTTCCTCGCCCAGCATCCCGACGGTTTCTATTCGAGCCTCGCCAAGCTTCAGCTCGAAAAAATCGGCGCTGAGCAGGCTCATGCGGCGGCCACCGAGAAGGCGAAACAGGCCGAGGCCGAGCGCGATCGCCTTGCTGCTGTCGGTGCGCAGAAGGATGCGCAGGCCAAGGCAGCCGCCGATGCGAAGGCCGCGGAGCAAGTGCAGCTTTCCGCGCAGAAGGCCAAGGAGCAGGCGCAGCAGCAGGCGGCCGCTGCCGAGCAGCAACGCGTCAATCTCTCCGCCACGGCGCCAAGTGCTGCGCCCGCCAGCACGGCGAGCCCTCCCGGCACCAACGTCGCATCGCTGACGCCGGCGACTGCGCCGGCCGATCTCAGCCGCTCGGTGCAGGCCGAGCTCGGCCGCGTCGGCTGCTTCTCGGGTGCTGCCGACGGCAACTGGACGACGTCCGCGCAGCGGTCGTTGTCGCAGTTCAACCGCTATGCCGGCACCAAGCTCGACGTGAAGGTGGCGAGCATCGATGCACTCGACACGGTCAAGTCAAAACAGTCGCGCGTCTGTCCGATGGTTTGCGAGCACGGCTTCAAGGCCGACGGCGACAAGTGCACCAGGATCGTCTGCGGCGACGGCTATGCGCTGAACGACGACAAAGAATGCGAGAAGAAGCGTGCCGCAAAGCCCACGGCTTCCAAGCCCGCGACCTCGCGACGCGACGACGGCGAAGACCGTCCGGTGCGGCAGCGTCGTCAGGCAGGCGGCGCAGGTGCCGGTGCGGCGGGCGGCTTTGGTGGCGCTGCCGGCATTGCGGCTGCGGCCGGCGCCGGCCGCGCCGCAGGTGGCGGACAGCTATTCTGCAATAACGGCGGCTGTCGTGCGGTCAACCGCGGCTGCCATCTCGAATATCGCGGCGGCGGCGGCCCCGGCAACGATGCAAATGTCGAGGTGTGTAACTGACACTACCGGGTCGTCCGGGCTTTCGCCGGGACGACGGATCAAGTCGCGATTGCACTCGCCGCGATGTTCACCGTCAGCGCCAGCAATGCCGTGTTGTAGATAAAAGAGACGATGCCGTGCGCGGTGGCGGTGCGGCGGATGGTCTTGTCGGTGATGCCGACGTCGGAGACCTGCGCGGTCATGCCGATCACGAACGAGAAATAGACGAAGTCCCAATAGTCAGCGTGGTCTTCCTTGTCGCCGCTGGGAAACTGAAGGCCGCCCGGCGTTGGGTGACGATAATAATCATGCGCGTAATGCAACGCGAAAGTCGTGTGCACGGCGGCCCAGGACAGCGCGATGGTGGTGATCGCGATGGTCAGCTCCGCGGCGCCGCGGTGGGCGCCGAGTTCGGCGACAATCGCGGCGATGCTGGCGAAGGCACCGGTCGCCGTCACCAGCAGGATCACGAAGCGGCCGTCGTCCTGCATCGCAGCGGCGCGGCGGATGTGCTGGTGGTCGTTGCAAAGCATCATCGCGTAGACCAGCACGAGATAGACCGCGATCAGTGCATCCCAGCCAAGCACAAGCCGCGTCGTCAGCCGGTACGAACCCGGTATGAGCAGGCAGACGAGGATACCGACGGCAAGCGATATGAACGTTCGCGGCCGCGCATACACCAGGCGCACCGGCCTCGACATCTTGCGGAAGCGAGCGAGGGCAAGATCTTCCTTGCTGCCGCTCGCCATAGCGCTATCAGCTCTTCCGTTCAGCGACGAACCGCGCAGCCGCTTGCAGCACGGCGGCCCGATCGCCGAAGATCGACACGGCGCTGTCGGCCCGCGCGAGCAGGTCGCGGACGCGCTGCTTGGCGCCTTCGAGGCCGAGCTGCGTGACGAAGGTGGTCTTGCCCATCGCTGCGTCCTGGCCCGAGGGCTTGCCGAGCGCAGCCGCATCGCCTTCGACGTCGAGCAGATCGTCGGCGATCTGGAAGGCTTCGCCGAGTGCGCGACCGTAATCGTCGAGCGCCTGATATTCCTTTTGCGAGGCCTGGCCGAGGATCGCCCCGGCGATGCAGCCGTAACGCAGCAGCGCACCGGTCTTCATCTGCTGAAGACGCGCCACGTCCACCGGCTCGCGGTCGCCAAAGCGGCCTTCGCCGGCGAGATCGAGGATCTGGCCGCCGACCATGCCGCCGATGCCGGCGCAGCGCGCCAGCGCGCGCGTCAGCAGGAGCCGCACATTGGCATCGGGATGAATCTCGTCGCGGGTGATGATGTCGAAGGCGAGCGTCAGGAGGCCGTCGCCGGCGAGGATCGCGGTGGCGTCGTCGGTCTTCTTGTGCAGGGTCGGGCGGCCGCGGCGCAGGTCCGAATTGTCCATTGCCGGAAGATCGTCATGGATCAGCGAGTAGCAGTGGATGCATTCGAGCGCCGCACCAGCGAGCCGCGCGGCTTCGCGGGGCACGCCGAACACGGCGGCGCTCTCGACCACCAGGAACGGCCGCAGGCGCTTGCCGCCGTTGAGGCTCGAATAGCGCATTGCGTCCATCAGTCGCTTGGGCCGGGCGATCTCATCGGGCAGGATGTCGTCCGCCAACAGGCGCCCGAGCAGCGCCTCGGTGTCATCAGCGGTCTTGTCCAGACGTTTGGCGAAATCGGACGGGGACGTGCCGGTCATCAAGAAGGGCTCCAGAACTAAATTCGGCGGGACAATCCTTTATGCGCCCGCCTCAGTCAATCGTTTGGAAGGCCTAAAAAGTGCTGGAAAACGCCCGAATTATCACAGACTTAATGCCGGGCTCGAGGCCGCGTTACGTTCTGCGCCGGAAAGGTTGATTTGCGCGTCGTCAAAACCCTTCTCCTGGTGCTGGTGGTCGCGGCTCTCGCGCCCTATGTGATCGCGCCGTTCTACCGCATTGGCCATCCCGTTTCGACGCTGATGGCCTGGCGCTCGCTCCGGGGCGCGCCGATGCAGCGGGAGTGGATCGATCTGGCGGCGATGTCGCCCTCACTGCCGCGCTCGGTAGTGGCGGCCGAGGACGCCCATTTCTGCAAGCATCACGGCATCGACTGGGGCGCGCTGCGTGAGGCCATCGACGACGCGCAGGAGGACGGCACCCCGTTCCGGGGCGCTTCCACCATCACCCAGCAGGTGGCGAAAAACCTGTTCCTCTGGCAGGGGCGCGATTTTGTCCGCAAGGCGCTGGAATTCCCGCTGGCGCTGTGGATCGACTTGGTCCTGCCCAAGGCGCGGATCCTGGAGATCTACCTCAACATCGCCGAACTGGGACCGCAGGGCCAGTTTGGGGTGGAGGCGGCCAGCGCCTATGCCTTCGGCAAGTCAGCCGCCAGTCTTTCCCTCCGGGAGGCCGCCCTTTTGGCCTCAATCCTGCCGAATCCGGTCAAACGTAGCGCCAGGACGCCGGGACCTGGCGTCCGGCGGCTGGCCGGGACCTATGTTGCGCGGGCGCAGGCCAACTCGCTTTCGACCTGCTGGCGGGAAAATCGCTGATTTCGGGTCCTTTTCGGGCGCATTTTCCGTCCCAGAACCCTAGATTTAAGGCCGGCCTTCCTCTATAAGCCCGGCCTTGACCGGCATTCAGCTCGCCTCGGTTTGCGGGTGCTGAGCCGTCCCCTCGCGGACGATGCCCCGAAACACCAATCCCTAGAGGATATTGAAATGGCCGTTCCGAGAAGAAAAACCTCGCCGTCGCGTCGTGGCATGCGCCGCTCGGCAGACGCCATCAAAAAGCCGACCTATGTGGAAGACAAGGACTCCGGCGAGCTCCGTCGTCCGCATCATCTCGACCTCAAGACCGGCATGTACAAGGGCCGTCAGGTCCTGAAGAAGAAAGAGTCCTGAATTCAGGACCTTTCCCCAGGCAGGATGATTTCGCCTGCCTGATTTCGGCCAACCCATGAGATATGACAGTGACGGCGGCGGAGCGAATGCTTCGCCGCCGCATTGTCCTGTCTGGATATCTTGATCGAGAAGGCATTCGCCGATGGTCGGTTTCCCGCTGCTTCTGATCCCGCTCGCGGTCTACAACATCATCGCCTTCCTGATGCCGAGCGTGTCCTTTACGGACGTGCTGTTTAAGGTTCCGATGATCACGGGCGAGGCCTGGCCGGTCACACTCGCCGACGTGATGCTCGCGCTTGGCGTCGTGCTGTTGCTGCTCGAGGTGGTCAAGGGCGCGCGGCCCGGCTCGAAATTCCTGATGGATCATTTGCTGTCGCTGATCGTGTTCGGCGCGGCTGCGGCCGAATTCGTGATGTGGCCGAAATTCGGCAACTCCACCTATTTCCTTTTGGTGCTGCTCGCGATGGCCGACTTCCTCGGCGGCATCGCCCAGCGCACGCGCCGCCGCGGCGCCTATGTCGCCGAGACTGTGCCGGCATCGCGCAAGGCCAGGCGCCAGGCTGAAGTGGCAGCCGATGAAGCGGTGGTCGAGTCCAAGTTCGAGCCCGTCTCTGCGCCGGCGGTGCCGCCCGCATCCGCACCCTCCGCGCAGTCGGTCGCCGAATCCGTGCTGATCGATCACCCCGCGCCGAAGCCGGCTCAGAGCACGTCCTCGCCGGAAATCCCCTCGCCGCATCTTCAGCCCGGCAACGGTACGCCGTCGTCTCCCGACGCGCCGCGCTGATCTACTTCAAGCCACCTGCCGCGTGCGCGCGGTGACGCTCGGAAGCGGATGCTTGCTGCCATAGGCTACCTGCGCATCCTCGGAAGACGCACGGCGGAGCCGGCTCGTCTGGGGCAGGTTCTCGGCGTTGGCGATGAGCTGGGTGACGAAGCTGGGATCGGGGCGCGGCAGCGGCGCCTTGTGGACCCACTGCAAAATCGGCAGTTGCGGCACCAGGGCCGTGCCCGTGCCGTTGTCTGCCTGGTCCGATCGGTTCGTACTCAACATCGCTATCACCGTTGATCCGGCAAGCCTGTCGCGTTTCGAGACGCTGGCGCCGGTGCGTGTCATGTACTCGCAAGGCCTATGCCGGACGGGCCGGTTTGGTTCCTGCGGCGTGAGGAAACGTGGTTTCCAAACTGTTTATCAACTTTGCCTAGGGTCAATGGCGAATCTGGCTTTATCCTGTGCCGACTCAGGACTCCCCGCTGTCCCGAAACGAGGCGATTTTGACCCCCGCATTGCCGCAAGCCTCCGACATCCTGGCCGCCCTTGGCCAAGCCGTGTTCGCCTGGGACATCGCCAGCGATGCCATGGTCTGGGGTGAGCAGGTCAGCGCCATCTTCCCCGGAATTCCCGCCGAGCGGCTGGCCACCGGCACCGAATTCGCCAAGCTGATCGAGCCCGCACAATCGCTGCGGACCGCTGCGCTGGCGCAGACCTCCGCCGTGCACGGCGCCGACGGCACGCCCTACCGGGTCGAGTACGGTGTGCGCATGAGCGCTGCCGATCCCGTGGTCTGGATCGAAGAGACCGGCCGCTGGTTCTCGGGACCCGATGGTCGGCCGGTGCGCGCGATCGGCTCCGTCCGCATCAACAATGAGCGCCACGCCCGCGACGAGGAACTGACGAAGCTGGCCCGGCTCGATCCGCTGACCGGCGAGCTCAATCGCTCGCATCTGATCGCGGCGCTGGCCGAGGCGATCGAGGAGACGACCCGTTTCCGCTCGACCGCGGCCTTCATGCTGGTCGGCATCGATCATCTCGCGCGCGTCAACGATGCCTTTGGTTTCGACGTTGCCGATGCCGTGATCCTCGACGTCGCCAAGCGCATCCGTGCGCGCTTGCGCGGGGGCGATGTGCTCGGCCGCTTCTCCGGCAACAAGTTCGGCCTAATCCTGAAGAACTGCACCGTTGACGACATGAACGTCGCTGCCGAGCGCTTCCTCGCCGGCATCCGCGACGAGGTGGTGCCGACCAAATCCGGCCCGGTGTCGGTCACTGCTTCGATCGGCGCGGTCAGCGTGCCGCGCTATGCCCGCAACACCGACGAGGCCGTCAATCGCGCCCATGAGACGCTGGATGCCGCAAAACAACGCCGCGTGGGTTCGTTCGCGACCTGGCGTCCCGATGCCGCGCGCGACGCGCAGCGCCGCGTCAACATCCGCGTTACCGACGAGATCGTCACCGCGCTGAACGAGCGCCGTATCAAGCTCGCCTATGAGCCGGTGGTCTCGGCCGCCTCGCGCGAGCGCGCGTTCCACGAATGCCTGGTGCGGATGGACCAGGGCGGCGGCCAGGTGCTGCTCGCGCCCGACATCGTGCCGGTCGCCGAACGGCTCGGCCTGATCCGCCTGGTCGATCACCGCGTGCTCGAGCTCGTGGTCGCCGAGCTCGCCGCCGCGCCCGACATCTGCCTCAGCCTCAACATCTCGCCAGACACGACGATGGATCCGGACTGGTGGGCCAGCATCGAATCGCTGATGCGCGCGCATCCCGGTGTTGCCGAGCGTCTGATCGTGGAGATCACCGAGACGGTCGCGATCCAGGACATCGACGACGTACGCGGCTTCGTCACGCGGCTGAAGAATTTCGGCAGCCGCATCGCCATCGACGATTTCGGCGCCGGCTACACGTCGTTCCGCAATCTGCGCAAGCTCGGCGTGGATATCGTGAAGATCGACGGCGCCTTCGTGCAAAACATCACCCATTCCGCCGACGACCGCGCCTTCGTGCAGACCCTGATCGACCTCGCCCGCCGCCTCGACATCAAGACGGTGGCCGAATGGGTGCAGGACGAAGAGGCCGCAAACATGCTGCGCGACTGGGGCTGCGACTACATCCAGGGCCGTTTGATCGGGCTCGCGTCGGCCGACCGTCCGTGGAGCGCGTCGCCGGATAACGTGCTGCCTGCGGCAGGCTGAGACAAAACCCTCACGCCCCTTCATCCAGCGCCACCAGCTCGCGCTTTTTGCGCAGCGCCGGCAACAGCGGCGCGACCAGCAGCACCAGCGCCAGTACGAGACACGCCGCCGAGATCGGACGCTGCACAAAGGTCCAGAGGTCGCCCTGCGACAGGATCAGCGACTTGCGCAGATTGTTCTCCAGCATCGGTCCGAGCACGAAGGCGAGCACCAGCGGGGCCGGCTCGTAGCCGAGCTTGCGCATGAAATAGCCGATGATACCGAATGCGATCATCACATAGACGTCGAACACGTTGTTGCTCGAGCAGTACACGCCGATGATCGTGAACAGGATGATCAGGGGGAAGAGAATGTTGTAGGGCAGCTTGAGCAGCTGCACCCACATGCCGATCATCGGCAGATTGAGGATCAGCAACATGACGTTGCCGATATACATGCTGGCGACGATGCCCCAGAACAGACCGGGGTTTTGCGTGATCAGCAGCGGTCCCGGCTGAAGGCCGTGGATGACGAAAGCGCCGAGCAGTAGCGCCATCACCACGTTTGGCGGGATGCCCAGCGTCATCAGTGGGATGAACGCGCCGCCGGCTGCCGCGTTGTTGGCGGATTCGGGGCCTGCGACGCCTTCGATCGCGCCATGGCCAAAACGCTCCGGCGTTTTCGACAGCCGCTTCTCCAGCGCATAGGACGCGAACGAGGCCACCACCGCGCCACCGCCCGGCAGGATGCCGAGCAGGAAGCCGAGCAAGGTGCCGCGCGCGACCGGGCCGGCGCTCGCCTGCCAATCGGCCTTGGTGGGCAGGAGTTGCGTAATCCTGGCGTTGATGATGTCGCGCTTGATCGCCTGCTCGATGTTGAGCAGCACCTCGGCGACCCCGAACAGGCCCATCACGACGGGGACGAGTCCGATACCGTCGATCAGCTCCATGCGGCCGAATGTCAGCCGCGGCTGCGCCGTGATGCTGTCGAGCCCGATCAGTCCGAGCACGACACCGGTGCATGCCATCAACAGCGCCTTCGGCATCGAGCCCTGGGTGAGGAAGGTGAGCACCACGAGGCCCAGCACCATCAGGCTGAAATACTCGGCCGGGCCAAACGCGATCGCAATGCCCGCAAGCCGAGGCGCCACCAGCATCAGCGCGACCAGCGAAAACGTGCCGGCGATGAAGGAACCGAAGGCAGAGATGCCCAGCGCAGGGCCAGCTCGGCCCTGCTTCGCCATCTGGTGGCCGTCGATACAGGTGACGACGGAAGCGGCTTCGCCGGGGATGTTGACCAGGATCGAGGTGGTCGAGCCGCCATACATCGAGCCGTAATAGATGCCCGCCATCATGATGATGCCGGACTCCGGCGTTCCCGACAGCGTCACCGGAAGCAACAGCGACATCGCCGAGATCGGTCCGATGCCCGGCAGTACGCCGACCAGCGTGCCGATGAAGACGCCAATGAAGCAATAGAGCAGGTTGATCGGTAGCAGCGCGACGCCAAACCCGTGCGCGACGTTGACGAGCGTGTCCATGCGGCTAACCCATCCCGAACAGGCCCGAGGGCAACTGGATCAGCAGCACCCGCTCGAGCACCCACCACATCCCGAGCGGCACCAGCACCGCGACCGGGATCGCCAGTGTCCAGCGCACGGGATCGATCAACCGTAACAAGAGCAGCATCAACGGGATAGACGATAACAGGAATCCCAGCGGCTCCAGGGCAAAGGAGAATGCGGTGAGGCAGGCGATGACGAGGAGTGGTTTGCCCCAGCTCACATTATCCCAGCGTGAGGCCAGCGTCGGGCCGCCCTCCGTGATGGCCGAAATGATGATGCTGACCGCGAAAACGCACATCAAGATGCCCGTGTAGAACAGCACGTAGCCGGAGCCGGGGTCGTTGATGGTGCCGAGCTTGAGCTTAACGCCCTGCCAGATCACGAAGCCGCCCAGCGCGAGCCCGATCAACCCGCCCCAGAGTTCGGAGTTGTTGAGGCGGAGTTTGACGTTGGTTTTGTCGTTCATAGACGCCCTCTCGGCCGTTCCCCGGACGCTGCGCAGCGCCATAAGTGCGTTCACGCACGTCTTCGACATGCTATGGCGGTGCGCTGCAGATCCGGGGTCCATAGATGCGTGGCAAATGTAGATCCCGGACGCGACGCAGCGCCGGAGAAGCGCTGCACCGCGTCCGGGACATAAAAGTGGCTCAATCCTACTTCTTCGCAAGCCCGAGCGTGTCGATCGCCTTGCGCTCTGACTCCGTGACCTCGACGACGAACTTCCTGTAGTCCTCGGTATTCTTGTAGCTCGGCACCATGTCGTATTTGGCGAGCGTGGCGATCACCGCGGGGTCCTCGACCGCCTTCTTGAAGGCGTCGTGCAGCTTGGCGACGATCTTGGGATCCATGCCCTTGGGTCCTGCGATGCCGAACGGGGAATCAAAGACCATGGGATAGCCGAGCTCCTTCAGCGTCGGCACGTCAGGATAGTTCGGCGACCGCGCGCCGGTCCACACCATGAGAAGCTTCAGCTTGCCGGCGTCAACCAAGGGCCGCCAACCGGTGGAGTCGGCTTGCAGCATGGTGTGTTGGCCGAGTACCGCGGCGTTGGTCTCTGCCCCGCCCTTGAACGGTACCTGCGTGAGCTTGATGCCGGACATCGCGGCGATCTGCTCCATGCCGATATGAAGCGAGGTGCCGGTGCCCGGCGTCGCGTAGGTCACCTTGCCCGGATTTGCCTTCGCGAACGCAACCACGTCTTTCCAGGACTTGAACTGCGACTCCGCGCTGGTGGTTACGCCGAAGGTGTAGCCGGTGAGATGAATGATGTAGGTAAAATCTTTTGCCGGATTCCACGACACCTCCTGCATCAGGGGCAGGCGGAAGACGGTGATCGGAAGCTGTGAGATGGTGTAGCCGTCCGGCTTCGCGGCCGCGGCCATGGTGGCAGGTCCGACCGTGCCGCCGCCGCCCGCCTTGTTGTCGATCACGATCGGCTGCCCCAGGACCTTGGAGGCGCTGTCGGCGATCGCGCGCATCGAGATGTCGGTCGATCCGCCGGCCGGCCATGGCACGATCAGCGTCACCGGTTTGGTGGGATAGTCCTGCGCACCGGCGGCGGTTGCGAGCAACGCGCTCACGACGGTATGCATGGCGGCAAACGCGATTGTCTTCAGCCCGTATCGCGACATCGAAATTCCTCCCTCGCAGCGGCCTCGTTCGGGCCGCCGTTTCTCATTGTTATGGCGGGATTGTCCTCGAAATCGTGAGAGAAGAAAAGCGCGTTGCACGGCGGCTCCACGGGGGCGAGACGGTGATTCCGCCGAAAAACGCACGTGCGACAATTGGTCGTTTGGAAGCGTGCCGAGATACGGAATTTGCCGTCGGCGGAGCCTTTACGCCACGCGGCGGACTGCGTTCAGCGTCTCGATCATGCGCTCGACTTCGGCGGCCGGACAGGGCTTGCCGAAATAATATCCCTGCACGTCGGTGCAGCCGCATTCGCGCACGAAATCGAGTTGCTCCGCCGTCTCCACACCTTCCGCCGTGGTCTCGACGCCGAGCACCGAGCCAAGGCTGGCGATGGTGCGGACGATCGCCACGCTCTCCGGGCTTTCGCCGAGGGTGCCGACGAAGGAGCGGTCGATCTTGATGCGGTCGAACGGGAATTTGCGCAGATAGCTCAGCGAGGAATAGCCGACGCCGAAATCGTCGAGACTGACACGCACCCCTAACGCGCGGAGCTGGTGCAGGATCTCGATCGTCGCCTCGCTGTCGTCGAGCAGCGCCGTCTCGGTGACCTCGAGCTCGAGCCGGTGCGGCGGCAGGCCGGCCTCCGCAAGCGCGCTCGTGACCATCGCCACCAGCCCGCGCGCGCGGAACTGCACCGGCGACAGGTTCACCGCGACGGTGAGATCGGGCCAGGACACGGCAGTCGCGCACGCCGTGCGCAGCACCCATTCGCCGATCGGAACGATCAACCCGTTCTCTTCCGCGATCGGGATGAATTCGGCCGGCGAGACGACGCCGCGCGACGGATGTTTCCAGCGCAGCAGCGCTTCGAAGCCGGTGAGCTCGGTCGAGTCGAGCCGCACCTGCGGCTGGAACACCAGGTGGAATTCCCTCGCCTCCAGCGCGCCGTGCAGGTCGTGCTCCAGCGCGTGCCGGCTCCGGGCCTCTTCCTCCATCTCGGGCTCGAACAGTTGATAGGCGCCGCGCCCCTTGGCCTTGGCCTGGTACAGCGCGAGGTCGGCGCATTTCATCAGCTCGTCGGCATCGAGCCCGTGCTCGGGCGCGATTGCGATGCCGACGGAGACGCCGACATGGATCGACTGGTTCTCCAGCGGCGGCGGGTGACCGATGACCTCAACCAGGCGGCGTGCGAGCTTTTCCGCCGATTGCGGCTGCGGTCCGCGCTGGAGAACGGCGAATTCGTCGCCGCCGAGCCGCGCGACGGTGTCGTGCTCGCCGACATTCTCTTTCAGCCGCGCCGCGACCCAGCGCAACAGCCGGTCGCCGGCCGCGTGGCCGAGGCGGTCGTTGACGGTCTTGAAATTGTCGAGGTCGAAGCACAGCACCGCCATCGCGCCGCCGGCGATCGCGACCTGGTTCAGCCCCTCGCCCATCTTCTCGCGGAACAGCGTGCGGTTGGGCAGGTCAGTGAGCGAATCGTGCAGGGCCATGTGCGCCACGCGGGCCTGCGCCTTGTGGCGCTCGGTGACGTCCTCATAGGTGACGACCCAGCCGCCTTGCTCCATTCGCTTGTGATTGAGCTTGATGATGCGGCCGTCGCTCAGATGGTGGTGCAGCGTGTGCTCGCCCTCGCGCAGCCTCTCGACATAGTCGGCATAGAGCCGCGCGGCGGTGGTATTCGGATGGATGCCGAGGTCGCAGCTGTGCTCCATGATCTCGCGCATCGAGACGCCCGGCTTCACCAATTCGGGCGACAGTCCGTACATCTCGATATAGCGGCGGTTGCAGACGATCACGCGCAGGCTCGGATCAAGCATGCACAGGCCCTGGCTCATGTTGTTCAGAGCCGCGTCGAAGCGCCGGTACTGCTCGCTCAATTCCTCGACCGCGTGCTCGCGCTCGGTGATGTCCTCATAGGTGGCAACGAAGCCGCCCTCGGCCAGCGCGCAATAGCGCACCGAGATCATGGTGTCGTTCGACATGCGCCGACGTCTCGGCGAGGAGTCACGGTCGGCGATCCTCGCGCTGGCGGCTTCCAGGAGCTGCTGCGGACTATATTCGGATGAGAACGCGCCGTTCGTCATCGAGCGCTCGATCAGCTCGCCGAGATGCGTGCCGGGTTTGGTCTCCTCCGGCGACAGCCGATAGATCTTCCGGTAGGTGGTATTGCAGACGCGCAGGCGCATGTCGCTGTCGTAGAAGGCGAGCCCGTGCGCCATGTTCTCCAGCGCGGCATCGAGGATGAAGTTCTGCTGCCTCAGCGTCTCCTCGTATTGCAGCCGCTCGGTGACATCTTCGTGCACCGTCACCCAGCCGCCGTCGGGCAGGAAACGGGAGACCGCCTGCACCATCCGTCCGTCGTGGCGCATCACCAGCAGGGTTTTCGCCTTCCTGCCGCGCGCGTCCTGCAGTCTGGTGTCGTGGAATTCTTCGGACGACATGCCCGGCAGGTTGCCGCGTGAAAGCCAGTGATCGATGGTCGTGCCGTGCGTGACGCCCGGCTTCACGATTTCCGGGTCAAGGTTGTAGAGGTTCAGGAAACGTTCGTTGCAGACGACGACCCGGCTGTCGGAATCATACATGATGAGCCCGTGCGACATGTTCGCGAGTGCGTGCTGGCTGCGCTCGGTCTGCACGTGCAGCTCCGCTTCGAGCCGGGCGAGGCGGCTGACGTCGTCGCAGATCGTCATCCAGCCGCCGCCGGGGAGCGGCTTCAGCTCGAGTGCCATGACGAGGCCGCTTGCCAGATGCTGCTCCGTCCGGAACGGTTGACCGTCCGCGATCTGCTTCATGCGCCTGGCATAGAGCGCATCGAGGTCGTTCGCCGGGAAGTTGCCGAGCTCAGCGCTATGAGCGAGCACGTCGCGATAGCTCGTGCCGATCCGCACGATCTCGGCCGACATGTTGAACAGCGTGAGGTAGCGCTGATTGACCAGCACGATCCGGTTGGCGGCGTCATAGACGCAGACGCCTTGCTCCATGTGGTCGAGCGCAAGCTGGCTCAGTCCGACGAGGGCCTCCGGGGCCTCTTCGCGGCGTGCATCAAGCTCGTTGGCGCGGATCGACGTCATGGGGCGGAAGGGTCTCGGCGGGCAATAGACTTAACGCAGCGTAATTCAGTCGCTGAGGGTAGCGAAGAGGCGGGAAAATTCCCTTAAGCGCCGTAGTTTACGGAGGGTGACCGGCGGCGCGGAGAGGCGTGTATGCCGACATCTGAATGGTGAGGTCTTACCACCAGCCCGGACCTTATCACCGTCATCCTGAGGTGCCGGAGCGAAGCGGAGGCCTCGAAGGGCGACGGCCCGGCTGCATCCCGGCCGTCCATCCTTCGAGGCTCGCCGCGCTGCGCACGGCGAACACCTCAGGATGACGGGGCCAGAGCGCAGTCTCCGTACCGCTCTACGGCCCGTACAGGACGAGCTCCGTATCAGTGAGGTCGGCGAGCTGCGGCCGGTGCGGGCCCTTGAAATATTTGCGGCCACGCCGCTCGGTGTAGATGCCGACGAGGCCGGGAACCGGGCCATTGGAATCGATGGCAACCGAGATCTTGCCGAGCCGCAGCAGCAGCCGCCCGATGCGGCCTGCGCATTCGGTGTATTCGGCGGCGTTGCGACAGTAGATCAGCTTCATCGCGGGAGGCGCAATGAAGCCGCGGCGGATGCGCACCGGTTGCAGGATGAAAGGGAACGTTCCCTTCGGCGTGCGGCACACGAAGCTGAGGCAATTGTAGCGCGCGTGCCGCGTCAAGAGCTCGGTTTCGGGTTCGGAAAGTCCATCGATCGTCTTGGCGTGCTGCGAGATGACCTCGATCTTGCTCCAGCGGGGCGCGCGCGCCAACGCAGGTACCGAGAAGAATATGCCGCGGCAATAGGCGCGAAAGCCCTGCGTCTCGATGATCGGCCAGGTCCACCGCGCCGGGCTGATGTTGAGATAGGTAACGTCCTTGTGCCGCTGCGCGATCTTGGTCAGGAGCGGGGCGTAGTTGCGGTAGGCCGGATCGACGTACCAGCTCGACAAATTGCACTGGATGGCGGTCTCGCCGCCGTCCTTCCGCGCCGTGTAGATCAGCAGCAGCACGCCGACCGGCGTGCCGTCATTGTCGAGCATGTAGCCGAAGCGCGGGTAACCTTCCGGCACGGGCCGGAAGGCCTGCCGGCGCAGGCCCTGGATCCAGTAGTTGCGCGAGCGGCCCACGAAGCCGCGTGTCAGCAAGTCCGCGACTGCCTCGACGTCGGACTCGGTGATCTCGCGGCATCGGACCTTGGTGTGGATCACGCTGGTTTTTCCCGTGGAAATGACTGGCCTCGTTCCGTTAGCGCCAGCCTTCGCCATGGGCATCGGCCGCGGTCCGCGACTGCAGGCCCATGATCTCCCGCACCTTGGCGGGCCAGGCGGAAAGGTCGGTGCCGTGGGTGTGGAACATGGCGACGGCCAGGCGGTCCATGCCGAAGGCGACGCAGCCCGTGTGGGCCGGCTGGCCATTGGCGTCCTGGATGTCCCAGGTCGTGCCGAAATGCTCGCGGTGATAGTTGAAGCTCATGCAGGCGGTCGGCTGCTCTTCCGAGCGCAGCGGGATCAGCAGCTCGAACTTGAGCTGCTGCTGCTTCTGGCTCACCGCCTTCATCTGGCCGACGCGACCGAAGAAGGGGTCGCTGGCATAGTCGACGCGGAAGGTGAGACCGAGATCGGTCGCGATCGCCTGCGCGCGCACCATCCAGCGCTCGCGGAAATCGGCGACGTCATCGGGGCTGCCGATGCAGACATATTCCCGCATCCGGAACGATTGCAGCCGGTCGAGATGCTTTGACGGCTCACGGCGGAAGCAGTCGGCGGCGACGTCGAAACGCAGGCCACCCTTCGGCAGCGGGCCGCGGCTCGCCGCGATCGGATAGACGGGATAGCAGGCCGCCGGCGACAGCACGAGGTCTGCCGGCGAGAGCGAGCTGGTCCAGTCGCCGCCGGCATCGAAGCGGCTTACCGCGGCGTTGATCTCGCGCTCGGTGCCGTGCAGGCCGCAGACGCAGCCGAGCAGGTTCGGAAAGCTCTTGAGATAGCCGGACTTCTCGAGTTGTGAACGGCTCATCACCGGCGGGAAGCGCATCACCTCGGTGCCGGCCTCGCGATGGCTCGTGATCAGCGCGGCGAGCCGCTCGACGATGCCCTCATAGAGCGCCGTGCGGGCGTAGACGCCGTCCGAGCCCATGGAGTGGAACAGCTTGTCGGCGAGATGATCGAGCGGATCGGCCATTTGCGGCGCGGTCTCGGGCGAATTGGGGAGGACGGCAATGTTCATGGTTCGATGTCCTGCTATCTCAAAATTGTTCTTGTTGGTTTAGTCGCCAAGGTACGTCAGTCACGCCAAGGCACGTCAGCCACGAAGAGGCACGTCAGTCATGAAGGCTGGTCGGCACGCCGCTCATCAGGGTCGATGTCGCGGCATTGGCCAAAATGCGGTCGTTGTTGATCATAATTGGCGATGACAGCACGTCGCGCAGGTGACGGCCCATTGTGAACTCACCGTCGTTGCGGTAACCGGAAAGGCCTGCGGTGCGCATCGCATGCATCACGGTCTCGACCGCGAGCTCCGAGGCCTGCACCTTCAGAAGCGTGATCGAAGACTGGAAGTCGAGCGAGCCGAGCGCGCGTTCGTCGTGTTCGGCACGGGCGAAGGTGTCGATATTGGCTGATATCAGTGCACGCAGCTTGGCGAGCGACATCTTGGCGGCGGTGAAATGCGCGGCCGCCGGCGGCATCTGACCACCCGAGGTGCGGGCCGCCTTGCGGACGAAGGCCTGCGCACGGGTAACTGCGGCTGCAGCGATACCAGCCCAGGCCGAGGACCAGCACAGATGCGCGAACGGCGTCATGGTCTGGGCGTGGATCTTGTCATAGGATTCCGGGAAGACGCGGTCGGCGGGGCAGTCGACCTTCAACTCGAAACCGGTCGAACAGGTGCCGCGCATGCCGAGCGTTTCCCAGCCCAGCGTCCGCTTCAGCGAATAATCGTCCCGGGCGAGCGCCAGCAGCACCTGGTCGGACGCAGAAGCATTGGTGGCGCGGCGGGCGATGGTGACGAGGCCGTCGGCCTCGGCGCCGTAGGAGATCACGGTGGCGTCTCGCGCGAGCGAGACGGTATCGCCGGCGTGGTCGACCGCAGCCGCGCTGGCGCGGATGTTGCCGCCGTTCTGCCCTTCGGTGGTGGAGGAGGCCAGCAGCCACTGGTCGCGCGCGACCCGGCGCATCATGGTTTCCATCCAGGGAATGCCGTGACCGTGCCTGACGACGCAGGCGACCTTTGTCGTGTGCATCGCGTAGACCATCGCCGTGGAGGCGCAGGCGCGTCCGAGCGCGTAGCAGATATCGGTGACGTCGTGGATCGAGGCGCCGAAGCCGCCGAACTCGACCGGGATCATGACGCCGAGCAGCTTCTGCTCGCGCGCGACCTCGAAAGCCTTGTGGGGGAAGCGGGCGTCGCGATCGACCCCGTCTGCGTCGGCTGCCGCCGCGGTGGCGGTCCGGGCGGCGCGCTCGACGAGCGAAGGACCCTGCTCGAGATAGCTCGTCTGCGTCTCGTCGACAGTGAGGACTGCTTCACGCACGTTCATACTCGTCCGCCTCCGGTTTGCCGTTCGGGATCGCCGGCATCATTCGCGATGCCGCTTGAGCGATCCTCCGACCATCTTTGCTTATGAGATGAGGCTACGGATTTAATTCAAATTCGTCGATGAAATAGAGGGTAAACAAAGTCCAATTCCGAACAAGCAGTTAAGGTCGGGTTGTTTGCATCGCCCGGATTTCCGCGATCGCGTTAGGGATCTGTAAGAGGACAGAATTCCAGACAATCTGAGTCATCGTTTACTAAGAAACGCGAAGTAATGGTGGCGTCCATTGCGGGATCGGCCCGCCGTGCCCATCGTAGCCGGCAACCGGTCCGACCTTTAACAGACAGATGGGAATTTGCCGATGCAGGGCTTCGATACCGAACTGCGCAATCGCGTCAGCAAGCTGGTGAAGAGCATCCTCGCACAGAATTCGCTTACCGCTGACGTCACGCCGCAGGCCAAGCTCGTCGACGTCGGCCTGACCTCGATGGACATGGTCAATCTGATGCTCGGCGTCGAAGCCGAGTTCGACTTCACGATTCCCCAGTCCGAGATCACGCCGGAGAACTTCCAGTCCATCGAGACGCTGGAGCGAATGGTCGCGACCCAGCTGCAGCCGGCGACCGCGGCCTAGTCAGCCCCTCCGGGGGCGACACGGAATATGCGGCGTCGCTCCTCACAGCATCGACACCCCGCCCACCACCCCCGTTCCAAAAGCGTCGCAAAACTGGCATAGCTTCTCCACGGGATCGCGATGGCGCGAACGGGGTGGAGCAGGCATGACGCAGGCGGTATTGGGCATCATAGGCGGCTCCGGCATCTACGATCTGCCGGGACTCGAGGACGCTCGCGAAGAGGTGATCAAGAGCCCCTGGGGTGAGCCGTCGGCGTCCTTGCGGCGCGGCTCCATGGCCGGCCTGCCGATCGTGTTCCTGCCGCGCCATGACAAAGGCCACCGGCTGTCGCCTTCCGACATCAACTATCGCGCCAATATCGACGTCCTGAAGCGCGCCGGCGTCACCGACCTGATCTCGCTGTCGGCCTGCGGCTCGTTCAGGGAGGAACTGCCGCCCGGCACCTTTGTTCTCGTCGACCAGTTCGTCGATCGCACCCACAAGCGCGAGAGCTCGTTCTTCGGCCGGGGCTGTGTCGCGCATGTGTCGATGGCGCACCCGGTCTCGCCGCGCTTGCGTATTCATCTTGCCGTGGCCGCTGAAGCCGAGGGCATCGCGTTTGCGCGCGGCGGCACCTATGTCTGCATGGAGGGACCGCAATTCTCCACCTATGCGGAAAGCATGACCTACAAGACACTGGGCTATTCCGTGATCGGCATGACCAATATGCCAGAAGCGAAACTCGCGCGAGAGGCCGAGCTTTGCTACGCCACCGTCGCGATGGCGACGGATTTCGACTGCTGGCATCCCGATCATGACGCCGTCACCGTGCAGGACATCATCCGCGTGCTCAGCTCGAACGCCGACAAGGCGAAGGCGCTGGTGGCGCGGCTGGCCAAGGATTTCCCGCGCGAGCATGAGCCGTGTCCGATCGGTTCGGACCGTGCGCTCGACACCGCGCTCATCACCGCGCCCGAGGCGCGCGATCCCGAACTTTTGAAGAAGCTCGATGCGGTGGCCGGCCGCATCCTGCGGGCGTGATATGAAAGGCAGAATGCCATGAAGGTCGACGGCAAGCATTTCCGCAGCATCTGGCGTGAGCGCGACGGCTGGTCGGTCGGCGCGATAGACCAGCGCCGGCTGCCACATGAGTTCATCGTTGCAAAGCTGGTCTCGTGCGAGGACGCGGCCCTCGCCATCCGCGACATGCTGGTGCGCGGTGCGCCGCTGATCGGCGCGACCGCAGCTTACGGCATGGCGCTCGCGATGCGCGAGGATGCCTCGGACGCCGGTCTGCAGCGCGCTTACGATACGCTCGTGATGGCGCGGCCGACCGCGATCAATCTGAAATGGGCGCTGGACGAGATGCGCGCGACGCTCGCGCCGGTCGATCCGCTCGAACGCGCGGAGGCCGCCTATGCGCGCGCCGACGAGATCGTCGAGCAGGACGTCGAGATCAACCGGGGCATCGCCCTCAATGGCCTGAAACTCATCGAGGCGATCGTCGCAAGGAAGAAGCCGGGCGAGACCGTCAATTTGCTGACGCATTGCAATGCCGGATGGCTTGCGACCGTCGACTGGGGCACGGCGACAGCGCCGATCTATCTGGCGCATGAGCGCGGGATCAAGGTCCATGTCTGGGTCGACGAGACGCGTCCGCGCAACCAGGGTGCCTCGCTCACGGCCTGGGAGCTCGGCCATCACGGCGTGCCGCATACGGTTATTCCCGACAACACCGGTGGTCATCTGATGCAGCACGGCATGGTCGATCTCGCCATCGTCGGCACAGATCGCGTTGCCGCCAATGGCGATGTCTGCAACAAGATCGGCACTTATCTGAAGGCGCTCGCCGCGCACGACAATAACGTGCCGTTCTATGTCGCGCTGCCGTCGCCGACGATCGATTTCGCCGTCGATGACGGCATCCGCGACATCCCGATCGAGCAGCGCAGCGGCACGGAGGTCACCGACATGACCGGCCGCACGGCGGATGGACGGCTGGAGACGGTGCGGATCGTGCCGGAGGGCTCGCCGGTCGCGAACTACGCGTTCGACGTGACCCCAGCGCGGCTCGTCACCGGCCTCATCACCGAGCGGGGCGTGCTGAAGCCGGATCGTGCGTCGCTCGCCGCGGCGTTTCCGGAGCGGATCGCTACGGCGGCGGCTGATTAGGATGTGTCCCTCACCCTGAGGAGCCGCGCTTGCGTGGCGTCTCGAAGGGCGAGGGGCACGAGCGGGGCCTTCATCCTTCGAGACGCGCGCAAGGGCGCGCTCCTCAGGATGAGGGGTTGTAAGCGTCGCTAGCTCAGCTTTAATCCCGTCGCGGCTTCCAGTTCGGCGATCGCCTGCGCGCCGCTGGTGACCTTGATCGTTTTCATGCCCATCTCGCGTGCCGGCTTCAGATTGACGCCGAGATCGTCGAGATAGACGCAGTTGTTCGGATCAACCTTCAGCGTCTCGACCATCAGCTGATAAATGCGCGGGTCGGGCTTGCGCAGGCCGATCTTGGCGGACTCGATGACATGATCGAACAGCACCATCACCTCGGCGACATAGAGTGAGCGCCCGGTCATGCTGCCGATCGCATTGGCCGGCAAATTGTTGGTAATGCAGCCGGTCTTGAATTGCGCCTTGATGCGCTTCAGCGCCTCGACTATCTCGGGGCGCAGATCGCCCTGCAGCAGCGGCAGCACGTCACGCCCGCGCACTTCCGCGCCGAGCGCCAGTGACTCCGTCGCGAACAGCTTGTCGAATGTGTCGATATCGACTTCGGCGCGCTCGAACTTGGCCCAGGCGTTTTCCAGATGATTGGCGGCGTTGGTCCGCCGGATGATGTCGATGGGCAGGCCGCGTTCCGCCTCGTACCGCGCGAACGCTTCGAATGGCGAACTCGTCAGCACACCGCCAAAATCAAAGATCACAGCCTCGATCGTCACTGCCCTGCCCTCGTCAATTCCTTTCCAAGAGCGCTAGCATGCGCTATCGGCAAGGACCAGTCCGAAGCGATCCTCCGCATTCACCGGCGCCAAAGCGTGTTCCCATGAAGAAGCTTGCAACCCTCATCACAGCCGCTCTGCTGCTCGCCACGCCCGCTTATGCCATCGTGGGTGGCGGCACGCCGCAGACCGATGGTGCCGCGCGCGCAGTCGTCACCATCGTCGGCTCGCGCGGTAATTTCTGCACGGGCAGCCTGATCGCGCCAAAGCTGGTGCTGACGGTCGCCCACTGCGTGCAGCCCGGCGCGGACTACAAGATTGTCGATCGCGGTGTCGACGGTCAGCCGCAATTACTGAATGTGCGCACCGTTGCGATCCATCCGAACTTCAACATGCAGGCGATGCAGGCGCACCGCGCCACCGCGGACGTGGCATTGCTGCAACTGGAAATTCCACTCAAGGGAAAATCGACGGTGCCGGTCGGCGCGCCGACTATTCCGATCCAGGCCGGCAGCCGCTTCGTCGTCGCCGGCATCGGCGTCACCGTGCGCGGCGATGGCAAGAGTGGCGGTGTGACGCGTGTCGCCGGTCTCGTTGCCACAGGGCAGCCCGGCACGCTCCAGATCCGGCTGGTCGATCCGGTAACTAACGGTGTTCGCGACGGAATTGGCGCCTGCACCGGCGATTCCGGCGGCCCGGTGTTCGAGGACAAGCCGAACGGGCCTGTGCTTGTCGGCGTCATCAGTTGGTCCACCGGGCCGAACGGCGCCGCCGGCTGCGGCGGATTGACCGGGGTCACGCCGCTCACGCTCTATCGCGACTGGATATTGCAGACCGCGCGGGGCTGGGGTGCGGCGCTGTGATTTGACCGCGATTTGATCTATGCCATTTTAAAGCGGAAGCGCGATGGGCGACCACGCCCGTCGCGGAGGAAATGCGCCGTCCGGTCAAGGGCGGCCACAAAAACAAGCAAGGCAAGTAGCAACAATGAATGTCGCTGTTCGCAGTCACGCCACGACCAAACAAGCTTCTGAACATTTCGATGTGCTGATCGTCGGCGCCGGCATCTCTGGCATCGGCAGCGCCTATCACATGACAAAGCAGCTTCCGGGCGCGAGCTTCGTCATCCTGGAAACGCAGGCGACGTTCGGAGGCACCTGGACCACGCATCGCTATCCCGGAATTCGTTCGGACAGCGACCTCCACACCTTCGGCTATAGCTTCAAGCCCTGGGTCGGGCCGCCGATCGCGACCGCCGAGGAAATCCTCACCTACATGAACGAGGTGATCGACGACAACGATATCGCCCGCCACATCCGCTATAAGCACAAGATCATTTCGGCGAGCTGGTCGAGCGAGCAGAATCTCTGGACCATCGAGGCGGTGACGACCGACACCGGGGAATCGAAAACTTTCACGGCGAACTTCCTGTGGATGTGCCAGGGCTATTACCGCCATTCAGAAGGCTACACGCCGGAATGGAAGGGCACGGACCGCTTCAAGGGCCGCATCGTTCATCCGCAGACCTGGCCTGAAGATATCGACCTCACGAACAAGAAGGTCGTCGTGATCGGCTCGGGCGCGACGGCCGCAACGCTGGTTCCGAATATTGCGGACAAATGCGCGCATGTCACCATGCTGCAGCGGTCGCCGACCTATTTTCGCCTCGGCCGCAACGCAATCGAGATCGCGGAGGAGCTGCGCAGGCTTCAGGTCGACGAGGAATGGATCCACGAGATCGTCCGGCGCAAAATCCTGTTCGAGCAGGACGCGTTCACCAAGCTTTGCCTGTCAAAACCCGAGCAGGTGAAGCAGGAGCTGATCGGCCAGATCAGCGCGGTGCTCGGTCCGGACTACGATGTCGACACACATTTCACGCCGAGCTACCGGCCGTGGCGGCAGCGCATCGCCTTCGTGCCTGATGCCGATCTGTTCAAGGGCATCGCCAGCGGCAAGGCGTCCGTCGTCACCGACGAGATCGAGTGCTTCGTCGAGAACGGCATCCAGCTCAAATCGGGCAAAGTGCTGGAAGCGGACATCGTCGTCACCGCGACCGGCTTCCATCTCGCAGCTCTTGGCGATATCGCCTTCGAGATCGACGGTAAGCCGCTCGCCTTCGGCGACACCGTGACCTATCGCGGCATGATGTTTACGGGCGTGCCGAACCTGGTCTGGGTGTTCGGCTACTTCCGCGCCAGCTGGACGCTGCGCGTCGATCTCGTCGCCGACTTCGTCTGTCGCCTGATCGGACACATGAAGGGGAAGGGCGCGAAGAAGGTCGAGGTGCGCTTGCGCCCTGAGGACCACAACATGCCGATCCTGCCTTGGATCGATCCGGAAAACTTCAACCCGGGCTACATGATGCGCAACATGGACCTGCTGCCCAAGCGCGGCGACAAGCCGGAATGGCAGCACAGCCAGGACTACTGGACCGAAAAGGACGAAATCCCGAAGACGGATCTGGATGACGCGGCGTTTGTGTATGGCTGAGGATAGCTTGTGCTAGCGGCGGACAACGCCATTTACTCGACTGGCAACGTCGCACCTCATTCGCAGCAAGACTACGAATTCTGCCGCGTCGCATTCGTCGCAATCGCCGCCGCGGCGGTGCGGTTCTCCACGCCGAGCTTGGCGTAGATCTGCTCGAGATGCTTGTCGACCGTGCGCGGGCTCAAGCCCAGAATCTGCGCGATGTCGCGGTTGGTCTTGCCTTTGCTGAGCCAGGCCGGCACCTCGCCTTCGCGGGTGGTGAGGCCGAACTCGCTGGTGCCGGCAAGCAGCACTATCTCGACGTCACCATTGGCGCCACAGGCCATCGCGCGCATGAAACAGCGCGTGCGCGAGCTGACCCGGCGCAGTGCCGGACGAAGGCTCGCGCAGGTGTGCAAACCGCGCTGCCGAACAACCACTTCAAACAGCTGGGAGTCCCCAAACTTACCAGTTGACCTAAGCCCATCGAACCGCCCGGTGCGGACCCGCATGCCGGGTGGTGTGGCAGGGACGCGGAGATACCATCTCCGCGCTCCTATGCCGATTGAAGTTGAAGACGCCATGGCTGGCGACGAACATCGCTCTGGGCTGCCAACCATCAATGTGAACGGCCGTACACGCGCGTAGACATTCTGACGCAGGACCACGCGTGTGGAATGCGAATTTATGGTGCAAAACCGTGGCGCGGTTGCAACATGAGCTGTTGAATCTGCCTAAGTTGCAGCCTCATTGGCGGATTCTCGCCTTGCCGTAGTTCTGCTGGTCGCCCCCATGCCCTAAGTTCCGCGCGGCGCCGCTGAGAGCGCCGTTGGTAAGGGGCTGAGCGTGGGGGCTGGATTGCCGTCGAGCGGGCAGGGGTGCTCGCGCCGGAGTGCTACCGCGGTTCGCACGGCACTCTGGCTTGGCCTTTTGAGTGCGGTCGCTGTGACGAGTCCCGCAGCAGCGCAGCAGATATTCAACGGATCGCAGACCACGCCGAACGGCGCCGTCAACGGCGGCGGCGGCGTCTGGAACAACACCACGACCAACTGGACGGACTTCGGCGGTTCGGTCAGCACCGCCTACGATCCCTTGTCAGCGGGCACGGTGTTCGGCAGCAGCGGGCCGTCCACGCCGGCAACGGGTGGCACGGTGACGGTCACACCGGGCGGCGTGCAGCTCGGTAGTCTCTTGGGCTTCGACATTACCGCGGATAATTCGGTCTACACCATCCAGGGTGGCGACCTGAGGCTCGCCTCGGGTGGGACGACGTTCTACACCGCCGATGTCACCGGCACCACGGATCCGTCCGCCGTCATCGCATCCCGCATCGTCGGCAGTGGCGGAATCTCCGTGCAGGCGCCGGGTATATTGGCGCTGCTTGGCGCCAACACCTATACCGGCGACACCTTCATTTGCTCCTGCGCGTCATTGCAGCTCGGCGACGCGACGCATACTGCGAGCATCCTCGGCGCCGTTACCAACGAAGGTACGTTCAATATCGTCAATGCCAACACCACTGGTATTACGTCGATCCTGAACGACGGAATTGGTGCTATCACGACGTTCCTGAATGCGACCAGCGCCAGTTCGATCGCGATTGCCAACAATGGCGGCCAGATTTATTTCGGTTCGTTCGGTGGGATCGACACGGCGACCGCGGGCGACGCGACCATCCTCAACGATGCCGGTGTGACTATCTTCTTCGCCAAGACCACGGCTGGTTCGGCCACGATCACCAATGATAACGGTGGGACGCTCTTCCTGGACCAGTCCTCGGCCGGCTCTGCGACCATCATCAACCAAAACTTCGGCTTCACCTGGTTCGGTCAATCTCCGACCGATACGGTGAGCGCCGGGAATGCTACAATCATCAATAACGCCGACGGTTTGACTGAGTTCAACGGCTATTCCACCGCAGGCAACGCCACTATCGTCACCAAAAGCGGCGGCGAGACAGATTTCTTTGACAACGCGACCGGCGGGAACGCGCGTTTCATCACGAACGGTACCGGCATCGTCGATTTCAGTGGCAGCTTCGGTCCAAATGGCGACGGTCGCATCACCGCGGGCTCCATCGAAGGTTCGGGCAACTATTACATCGGTGCCGGCAACACGCTCGTCGTCGGCAGCAACAATCTCTCAACGGAAGTTAGTGGCGTTATCGCCGACTCCTGCGGCTGCGGTCCCGGCTCTGGCTCCTTGGAAAAAGTCGGTAGCGGGACGCTGATCCTTTCGGGTACGAATACCTATACTGGCACGACGACGGTGAATGGCGGCATCCTGCGGGTCGATGGTGACATCTCCCAATCGAGCCTGACCACCGTGAACGCGGGCGGCGCACTGTTCGGCGCCGGGATCGTCGGTAACACCACCATTGCTGCCGGCGGCATCTATGCGCCCGGCGACGGCGGGCCGGGCTCGAGCATGGCGGTTCTCGGTGACCTCGCGTTCCAGTCTGGCGCGCTCTACCTCGTGCAGGTCGGTAGCGGAACCACCGCCAGCTTTGCCAATGTTTTCGGCAACGCCGGCCTGAATGGCACCGTCGGCGTCTCGCTGTACGCTGGCAGCGCCATCTTGCCGCAATACAAGATCATGCAGTTTTCCGGCGCTGCCACCGATAACTTTGCCGGTGTCGCCGCTCCCGGCGGCCTGATTGGTACGACGACCGTAGATCCTGCCGGCACTGTCTATCTCAATTTCACACTGGACTATGGCGCGAAGTACGCCCTCAACGTCAATCAGAAGAACGTCGCCACCACGCTTCAGAATTTCTTCAACGCGAACGGCTTTCTGCAAGCGGAATTCGCGGGCCTCGGCCCGGCCGGCCTGACACAGGCCTCCGGCGAGCCGGCGACGGGTTCGCAGCAGGCGACCTTCAGCGCGATGAACCTGTTCCTCGGCCTGCTCACCGACGTGTTTGGCTCGGGGCGTAGCGGGACGCCGGGTGCGACGCCCTTCGCCGACGAGACGCGCGCGAATGCGTATGCCGCGACCGGCAAGAGCGCACGCGACGCCCTTGCCTCGATCTATCGCAAGGCGCCGCCGGCGAATTTCGAACAACGTTGGGACGTGTGGGCCGCCGGCTATGGTGGCTCGCAGACCACCGACGGCAATGCCGGCCTCGGCTCAAACAACACCAGCAGCAGCGTCTACGGCACCGCCGTTGGCCTCGACTACCGCTTCTCGCCGTCGACGATCGCCGGCTTTGCGCTTGCGGGCGGGGCGACCGGCTTCAACGTCAACGGGCTCGGCTGGGGCCGCTCCGACCTGTTCCAGGCCGGCGCCTTCGTGCGTCATACCGCCGGACCAGCCTATGTCACGGCCGCACTGGCCTATGGCTGGCAGGACGTCACGACCAACCGCATTGTCACCGTCGCCGGTGTCGATCAGTTGCGTGCGCAGTTCAACGCCAACGCGCTCTCGGGCCGTATCGAGGGCGGCTATCGCCATGCCTCGCAGTGGATCGGCCTCACGCCCTATGCGGCGCTCCAGGCCACCGTGTTCAGCCTTCCGAGCTATTCGGAGTTCGCGGTGGTCGGCAGCAACGTCTTCGCGCTGAATTATGCCGCCAAGGACGTGACCAGCACCCGCACCGAACTCGGTCTGCGCGCGGACAAGTCATTCGCCGCGGCTGGCGGCCTGATGACTCTGCGCGGCCGCGTCGCCTGGGCGCATGACTACAATCCGGATCGCACCGTCGGTGCGGTCTTCCAGACGTTGCCGGGATCGGCGTTCGTCGTGAACGGCGCCGCTCAGGCGCACGATTCCGCGCTGACCACAGCGGCGGTGCAAATGAGCTGGATGAACGGCTGGTCTGCGTCGGCGACCTTCGAGGGCGAGTTCTCGAACGTCACCCGCTCCTACGCCGGCAAAGGTGTCGTTCGCTACGCCTGGTAGGCTTTACCGCTTCTGCTGCGTGGGCTTGCGCGGCGGGCGCGGGGCGGCGGCGGACGTCCCGCTCATCTTGTTGGCGGCCTCGCTGACGTCGAGCAGCGAGCGACGGATGTCCTCGAGGAAATTCGCCGATTTCTTTCTCATGGTGTCGGCGAGCTCGTGCAATCCCTGTATCTTTTCGAACAGCTCATCCGCCTTGCCATCGGCGAAGCCGGGCACCACGCCCTCGATCTTTGTGACCGCCTTGTCGAAGCCCGCGAAAGCGCTGTCGACCTTGGCCATGACGGAATCGATTTCGCCGCCCTTGCTCCTGAGATCGGCGGTGTAGTTCTCGAACGTGCGCAGGCCCTCCTTGATCGCCGGGGCGTTGCTGACGATGGTGCGATCGACACTATGCAGGGTGTCGACGATGGATTCGGCGTCGCTGAGATCGGCGGTCAGCACGGGGATGCCGTCGGCGTCGAGCGGCACCGGCGGAGCGGAGGGGGCGCCGCCGATCAGCGACACCGCGGCGACGCCGGTAAGGCCTTGGAACTCGATGCCGGCCACAGTGTCCTTGCGGATCGGCGCTGCATTATCGAGCGACACGAGCGCCACGACCTTGCGGGGATTGTCGAGCTTGATCGACAGGATTTGGCCGGCGGGAACACCGTCGAAATTGACCGGCCCGCCGCGGCGCAGTCCGCTGGCCGAACCGCCCTCGAACACCACGCGCAACTGGCTGCGGCTCTGGGCGGTGCGCCATTTCTGCACACCAAGCAGGCCGCCGAACGCCACGGCGATCACCGCCAGCGTCGCCGTTCCGATCACCAGATTGCTCGCGCGTGCCATGCAGGGTGATTTTACGGCCAAAGCGGGGAAGTTGGAAGGATGATGCTGCGGCCGTAATCCTAAGTGGGACGGGTTAGGGAAGCGTAACCCGCCACTTCCTCTCGCGTTTGTCGCAAGGATTGGCGGATTACGCTGTGCTAATCCGCCCTACGCGACATCAATGCCCGGCGGCGCGTTTGGCCGCAGCATTGTTCAGCACGATCAGGGCATCGACGGCGACGCCTGTTTTGGCATTGATCAGGAACGGATTGACGTCGATCGAGGCGATCCGGTCGCCGGCGTCCGCGATCAGATTGGACAGGCCGACCAGCGCTTTCACCGCGGAGGCGTCGTGCAAGGCCGGCTTGCCGCGATACCCACGCATCTTGATGCCGGCCTTGGTGCGGCCGATCAGAAGCCGCGCCTCGGCCTCGTCCAGTGGCGCACCGGCGAGCGCCACGTCCTTCATCAGCTCGATGTCGATGCCGCCGGTGCCGAACAGCACGACCGGACCCATTTCGGCATCGAGCGAGGCCCCGACCACGAGCTCGAGATCGGCCTTGACCTGTTGCGCGATCAGAATGCCGTCAAGCTTCGGTTTGCCCTTCAGCTTGTTCACCCGCGCGGTGATGTCGGCGAACGCCTTTTTGACCTCGGCCGCGTTGTTGAGATTCAGCACCACGCCGCCGATGTCTGATTTGTGCAGAATCTCGGCGCTGACGAGTTTGGCCACGACAGGGAAGCCGATCTGCTTGGCGATCTTCACGGCCTCGGCTGCCGTCTGTGCGATTGCCTCCTTCGAGATCGGGATGCCATAGGCCTTCAGGAGCCTCTTGGAGGCGACCTCGTCGAGCGCGGCGCCGGTTGCCGATTTCAGCGCCTTCTCGAGCACGGCACGCGCGGCAGGCTTCGAGCTCGAGACGATATCGGGCACTTCCTTGCGCAGTTTGGCGTAGTCGAGCAGCGACTTGATCGCGGTCACCGCGCGATCCATGCCCTGCATGACAGCGAGATGCGGCAGCGATTTGCGCAAGGTCTTGGTGAACTCGGTGAAGCCGATCGACATCGCGCTGATATAGATCACCGGCTTGCCGGCCCGGCTCGCCATTTCGTTGACGATGCGCAGGTTGCGCTCGCGCAGCTCGTGCGGCGCCTTTGGCAGCTCCGCATCGACGATGACGATATCGATATCGGGGTCTTCGATCATCAGCTCGATCGATTTCATGTAGACGGAGGGATCGACCACCGCCGCAAAGCCGGCGTCGAGCGGATTGCCGACGATCGAGCCTGGGCCGAGCATTTTTGCCAGCTCGGAGCCGACGTGCGGGCTTAGCGGCGCAAAATTCAGGCCTGCGGCATAGAAGGCGTCGAGCAGCATGCCGCGCTTGCCGCCGGATAGCGTCACCGCGGCAAGCCGGTCGCCTTCGGGCACCGCGGCGTGGACGAAGCATTCGGTGGCTTCGATCAGCTCGTCGAGCCCGCCGACCCTGATGACTCCTTCGCGCGTTGCGATGGCGTCGAACGTCTCGATCGAGCCCGCGAGCGCGCCGGTGTGCGCCATCGCCGCCGCGCGGCCACCCTCGGACGCCCCGAGCTTGAGCGCGATCACCGGTTTGCTCGCGGCGCGCGCCGCCTTGCAGGCGTCCCGGAATGCCTTGGTGTTGCGCACGCCTTCGAGGTAGACCACGATCACCTTGATGCTCGGATCCTCGGCGAAATAACGCATCAGGTCCGGCGTCTCGAGCCCGGCCTCGTTGCCGGTCGTCACCATGTAGCCGACCCCGACGCCGCGATCTTCCAGTGCCTGGCGGATCGCCATGACGATGGCGCCCGATTGTCCGGCAATCGCCACCACGCCCTGTTCCATGGTGACGATACGGTCGTCGATATTGGTGAAGAGCTTTTCGCCGGCGCTCAAATTGCCGAGGCAGTTCGGGCCGGTGACCGCCAATCCCGTCTCGCGCACGGCCGCTTGCAGTTCAGCGGCGAGCTTCTGGCTCCCCTCATCCTGCAACTCGCTGAAACCCGAGGTGACGATGGTGGCCGAACGCGCGCCGGCCGCGGCGGCGTCGCGGATCACCTGCACGGCAAAGCGCGCCGGGACCAGCACCAGCACGTGATCGGGCTTTTCCGGGAGGCTGGCAAAGTCCTTGTAGCAGGGGACGCCCCAGATGCTGTCGCGTTTGGTGTTGACCGGATAGAGCCCGCCCTCGTAGCCGTATTTGACCAGATTGTTCCAGATGCGCTCGGCATAGTTGCCGGGCTTGTCGGTCGCGCCCACCAGCACGATGTTGTGCGGGTGCAGCATGGCGTGGATGCCCTTGACGATGTCGTTCGCATCGGGCGGTGGAGACCACGGGCGCGGAGAAACGGACGCAGCAGACACCGGGGCTTCCATGGCGTGACCTCACCTGTTGTTGTTCTTGGCGGCGCGTCACGCTGTTCTATGGGGAGTTGTTCGGAGTGGCAACCGTAAGCGTGTTAATGCCGCGCGATGGAATGAGCGATGCATCAAGCGTCGGTGATCGACGCGCTCGGAACGCGATCCGCGTTGTCGTTCAGTATTTCAGTATCGCGAGCTTGCAGGCGTAGTGAGAGGCCAGCTGCTTCGCGAGATAGGGAGCGATGGCGCGCCGGATCTGCATCTGTGTCGGATCGAAGCCGAGAACGCGCCGCCGCAGGATGCCCATCTCCCTGACGCCGACCGCATAGGTGGATGCCGTCTTTTGTGCATCATGGATTCGGAAGCAGGCGAGAAAGCGCGGCAGGCGTACGAATTTGAATCCCGCGGCTTGCGCCCGCAGGATGAAGTCCCAATCCATCGCGTAGTGTAAGCTCTCGTCGATGGGCCCGATCCTGTCCCACACGCGTTTGCGCCAGAACATCTTCTCTTGCGGAATGTATTCGGCATATCGCAACGCCTTGCCCGTCATGGGACGGCAGCTCCGATCAAGGTGGCATGAAGGATGTAGCGCTCCGGACCGGACGTGACGGCGTCGAACGGCCAACAGGTGGCGAGCACGAGTTCGGCATCCCGTGCCGCAGGATCGATGCCCGAGGCATCGAAGCGAACCACAGCGGAGGAATCCGCGCGATAGCGAAAGCGTTTACCGTCACTGCGTGTGACATCGATCACATCACCAATGGTGACATTCCGCAGGAAACGGAAATGAGTGTCGCGGTGCGCTGCATATACGGCAACACCACGCTCGCCCGCGTCAGCCGTTTGGCGGATATGGCCGGGCCCAAAAGCAAGCGCCTGGCCGCTGATACCTTCCAGCACAATCGCGCTGGCGCCGATCCGCCTCACCTCGATCCGCGCGACCGGCCAGGTATCGGCCCATGACCATGGCTTGACCACCTCGCCGGTCGCAACGCTCCGGTCGAACGCGTGCTCCAGCAGCACCTGCGCGAGCCACGCTTTGGCATGGATATAGGCGCCGTCGCCGAACAGGATGACGCCGATCAGCGCGAGAACCAGGGGAGAGATGAAGCGAGGCATGGCAAATTTTCCCGTCATTGCGATGAGTGAAGCGACGAAGCAATCCGGACTGCGTCCCTGGAGGGATTTCTGGATTGCTTCGCTTCGCTCGCAATGACGAATTCGGTTGAGGCGGCGTGTTCAAAAAAGGCGCGCGCGGCCGTTGGTGTGGGACGGGCAGCCGCGCGCGCTAACAGAGGAGATCGGGGGGCTCCTCTCTCAAGCGACGTCAGTGAGCAAGGTCTGACGTCGGTTGAACACGAACAGGATCAGGGCGAGCACGACCAGCATCAGGCCTGCGATCATCGTCAACTCGGCCGAGGTTGCGGTCTTGGGCAGGCGGATCGCATCCGGTGCGGAGGGCGTCGGCCGCCTCGTGCCCGTCTGGTTGCGCGCATCGGCGTGACGTTCGCGGAGCTGCGTCGGGACCTGCGGTCGTTCGCCAAAGACCTTCGCGAAATCCCAGCCGGCCGGCAGGTTGATCGGCAATTCGCTGAGCTTGAGCGGCTCGCCTTCGGGACGGCTCGGCGTTTTGTCCACCGCGACGAGGCTGGTGAGCCGCGTGACGATCTGATGGTCGAGCGCCAGCGCCAGGATCGCCTTGTCGGAGTCTTCGGGAGTCATCTCGCGCAGGGTGCGCGCCACTTCGGCGTCGTCGATCTTGCGCTTGGCCCAGAGCTTCGACAGGCCTTTGCCTTCGGCTGCATTTTGCAGTGGCAGCGTCACCGACCATGGACGGTCGCCGACGCGGCCCCTAATCTCGACCGAGCCTGCGAGCTTGTCGAGCTTTGCCGCCAGCACCAGCGGCTCGTCGCGATAGACGTCGGGAATGATCGCCGGTGTGACGTCGGCCTTTGCTTCGGAGAACTTTGCGCTGAGGCCGGTCACGGCCGGATTCTCGAGCTTGGCGAACAGGCCGCGCATGCGCTCCTCGACCTGCTCGACGGAGCCGATATGAGTGAAGGCACCGCGACCGAGCTCGGCGGCGCGCGTCATCAGATAGGTGTTGGGCGTGGACCCGATGCCGACCATGTACACGCGCGAGCGGCCGCGCATCGCCGTAATCGTTTCGAACAATTGCTGCTCGTTGCCGATCGCGCCGTCGGTCAAGAACACGATTTGGCGAACCATGCTGGTATCGCCGAGCTTGTCGGTCAGTGCGGCCCGCATCGCCGGCACCATCTCGGTGCCGCCACGCGCCTGCAGCGCGCTGACGAACGAGGTGGCTTCACCGACGCGCGCGGCATCCGCCGGCACGGAGGCCGGAAACAGCACGTCCATGGTGTCGTCGAAACGGATGACGTTGAAACGGTCGGTCGGCTGGAGACGGGAGAGCGCGTAGGTGAGGCTCGCCTTGGCCTGGACGATCGACGTGCCGCCCATCGAGCCGGAATTGTCGATCACGAACACCACTTCGCGCAGCAGTGGCTTCTGCGTTGCCTGCTCGGCGGTGGGCGGAGTGACGAAGGCGAGTAAATAATCGGCGTCGCCGACGCGTTCGCGGAACAGACCGACCGACGGCGCCTTTACAGCGGCCGGCTTCCAGGTCAGTTCGAAATCGCGGTCGGCAGGCACGGCACCGTCAGCAAGCGTGACGATTCGCGTCGTGTCGTCCGGGCTCGCGACCTTGACGTTATGATGCGGGCTCTTGACCTCGCCGAGCGTAAAGCCGGCATTCAGGCGCACCGTGACGCTGGTCGGATTGACCGGCGCATTCCTGGCGGGATCCAGCACGGGCGGGGAGGTTTGGTCGCGGTCCGGCACCGGGTCCGAATTCGTCGCGCCCCAACCGGAGCCGTCGTTGCGGAAGTCGACGCTCTGCACGATCGGCGTCGGATTGTAGCGTGGTCCGACCACCAGCGGCAGGCGCAGCGAATATTCGTTGCCGGATTGGTGCACCGGCTCCTGATATTCGATCTGCACCAGCACGGTTTCGCCGGGGCCGATATTAGCGACCGAGTTGGTGAAGATGTTCGGCCGCTCCTGTTCGGTGAGCGCGGCCTTCTGGCCGGCGCGGCGCGCCTCTTCATAGATCACGCGCGCCTGCTGCCGCTCCTTGATGTCGCCGACGATGACGCGGTCGCCGACCACCATCTTCAGCGTATCGACGGCGCCGCCGGTGGGGAGCGGATAGACATAGGTCGCCTCGACCCAGTCCTTGGTCGGGTTGCGGAAAACCTGGGTGACGCGAGCGCGCAGCGTCGGGCCCGACACCGTGATGTCGACGTCGGTGCCGAGGCGGATGGCTTCGGTGTAGGCGCCGTCCTCCTTCAGGAGGAGAGATCCGGATTTGGCGTCGCCGGGCTGGAGCAGGCTGGGCTGCTCCAGCGTCGCCGACCAGCCCGGCTCGAAGCTCACCAGCAGCGCCACGAATGCGACCAGGGCCACCGCGATGCCCTGCACCAGAAGAAACAATCCGACCTTGATCAGCCGCCCCAGCATGGGGTGCTCGTCGATCTCCATCGTGTCGTAGGTGTCCATTTGGTCTGCTCCCACAGCATGTTTGCTGGTCTCAGCATCCGCCGGGACGGCCCGATTTCGCGAGCAGAATGATCGGCAATGTTCCGCCGCGGCTGGCCCGCGTTGGCCGCCTCTGCGGCAGCCAAGTGTGGTTTTGTGCTGGTTTGTCCGCCCTGCTAGAATGGCCGTCCTGGAGCGGGGCCACGATGCAGACGCAAGACAAATTCGCCGACAAGCAGCTTTCGGACGAGCAGAGCCGCGAGATTGCGGAGACCATTCGCGAGGAGCTCGCCAGACGCCGGATCTCGCGGCAGTCGCTGGCCGAGCAGGCCAAGCTCAGCCTGTCGACGCTGGAGAAGGTGCTCGGCGGCCGGCGGCCGTTCACGCTGGCGACCACGGTGCGGCTGGAGCAGGCGCTGGGCGTCTCCTTGCGCAAGAGTCCCGTCGCGGTGACGCCTCCGACCGCAAGCGATGTCGCGCCTGACAGCCTCGGTTCCTACGCCCATCGCGCGGTGACGTGGATCGAGGACGTCTACATCACGCTGCGCCCGTCGTTCGGCGACAAGGACGCAATCTTCGCCTACCGCACCGAGATCGTCTGGGAGCCAAAGGTCTCTTCACTGGTATTCCGCGAGGGTGAGCGGACCGATGCCGCCTATGAGCACACCGGCGAGGTCGCGGTGCCGCATCAGTCCGGCTTCATCTATCTCGTCATCATCAAGCACGGCCAGCATCGCGTGATCACAGTGTCGCGGCCGACGGTTGCGGGCGAGATGTACGGAATCATATCGACGCTCCGCGCCGGCCCCGGCTCGCAGCTGACGCCGATCGCAGCGCCGATCGCCTACGTGCCGCTCCGGAACTTCCCGAAGCCCTCGCTGGGACGGGTCGCGCCCGGCGACGCCAATCATGAATTGTACCAAAAGCATCTGCGTCGCACGGTCGACGAATCGTTCGCGCTGTTTCTGTCGGCATAGTCCGCGAGCACTATCCGGAATGGCATCGCAAACGTCTATGAAAGAAGGCATGCAGGACGTGCCCGCACCCTGCGGCGGTGAATCGCCGCTGTTCTCCGTCATCATTCCCCTCGAACATCATCGCGGGCAGCGGGAGCTGTCCTGGCGTGGCAGAGGCCGCCATGTACCAGGCCGACATCGAGTTCGGCATGAAGCAACATCCCTGGCGCAAGGTGCTGGATCAGTGCTTCTCGGCGCGCGCACAGCAGCGCATCTCGCGGCCGCACACGCGCGCGCTGTCTTGACGGCGCTGAAGCGCGTCGGGTCAAGTCACACGTTCCGCTGGAGCGAGCCGCAGGCTGCCGTGCGGGTCAAGGGAGAGCCGGGCCACAACACCGTCCGCCTTCCGAGCCCTGCGCTTCGCGCGCCACTTGACAGGATCGGAACGCATTTCTACCTCGACGGCGCGCCGATCGATCCCGAAGCGATCGTGACCGGTTGCGACAGCTACACGCTGAGTGTCGATTTTCCGCCAACCGGCATCGCCACTCTTGCGTGGTCATGCCCCGTGCTCAGGGGTCTCGGAGATTCGCGTCGCCTCGGCCTGTCCCATCGTGGCGATCGACGTCGGCCAGGACATCCCGCAGGCTGAATGCGCCGCAAGAGAATAGCGGCCCTTCGGCCGCTATTCTGCATCTGCATGTATTTTCAGTCGAACTAGCCGCCTGTCTCGGCGCTGATGATATCGCCGAACAGCTCCCACTGGCCCTTCTTGAACCGCCACATCTTGAGCTGCTCGATCGGCGCGAAGTCCGTGGACGAGGTGTTGATCTTGATGCCCGGGATCAGCGTGTCGGGGACGAAGTCCTTGAGGCTCGCGGCCTGCTTCATCACGTTCTCACGGGTCAGATTGTCGCCCGACTGCTTCAGCACCTGCACCATGGTCTGGGCTGCGGCATAGGCGTACACCAGATTGGCGTCCGAAATGTTTGCACCGGGTATGTATTTGTCGACGAAGACCATGAATTTCTTCATACCCTCATCGTCCTTCCACTGCGGATCCGACGCGTCCTTCAGGTAGCCGGCCGACAATACTCCTTCGGATGCATCGAGGCCGGCCGGCTTCATCACCGCGCCGATCGACACCGAGACGTCGGTCATCAGGTGCATCGGCTTCCACTCCAGTTCGGCGATCTTCTTGATCGCCTGTGCCGCAAACTTCGGGGTCGCGATGTTGACGAAGACGTCGGCGCCGGTGCCCTTGAGCTTGACGATATGGGCGTCGATCGAAGGCTCCGATGTCTCGTAGCTCTCTTCCGCCACGATCATTTTCGATGCCTTGTCGCCGAACACGTCCTTGATGCCGGCGAGGTAGTCTTTGCCGAAATCGTCATTGGCATAGAAGATCGCGACCTTCGCGTCCGGCTTCTCCTTCAAAATATACTTGGCGAAGATCTGTGCCTCGACGCGGTAGCTGGGCTGGAAGCCCATGGTCCAGGGAAAGCTCTTCGGATCGTTCCACTTGCTGGCGCCTGTGGCGAGGAACAGCTGCGGCACCTTCTTGGAATTGTGATATTTCTGCACGGCGGTCTGGGTCGGCGTGCCCAGCGCGTTGAACACCAGGAAGACCTCGTCGCTCTCGATCAGCTTGCGGATCTGCTCAACGGTCTTCGGCGGCGAGTAGCCGTCATCGTAGGAGATCCAGTTGATCTTGCGGCCATTGATGCCGCCCTGGTCGTTGATCATCTTGAAATAGGCTTCCTCAGTCTTGCCGATGACGCCGTAGGCGGAAGCCGGGCCGGAATAGGCCTCGACATTGCCGATCTTGATCTCGGTGTCGGTGACACCGGTGTCGTACGCTTTTTGCGCATACGCGGTTTGGGTTGTGAGTAGCGCCAACGCTGTTGTTGCGGCAAGCAGGGAGAGTTTCTTGTTCATGAAAATTCCTTAAAATCCCTTGGGGTTCTTCCGGGTTGGAGCAGGCACGTCGAAAAAGAAAAGCGCCCGTGAGAGGGCGCTTTGATCAGGCATTGGCGGCTTTCTTGTCGACCTCCAAGTCCACCGAAAACTCCTTGCGCAACGTCGGCTTGTGGATCTTTCCGGTGGCGTTGCGAGGCAGCGCGTCGACGAAGTGAACCTGTCGCGGGCATTTGAAACGCGCCAGATTCGCCGCACAATGCGCGAACACATCGGCCTCGGTCAGCTTTTGGCCCGGCTTGACCGCGACGATGGCGAGGCCGACCTCGCCCCATTGCGCATCGGTCACACCGATCACGGCGGCTTCCGCGATGGCGTTGAGTTGGTGTAGGACGTTCTCGACCTCGGCCGGATAGACGTTCTCGCCGCCGGAGATGTACATGTCCTTCCAGCGGTCGACGATATAGTAGAAGCCTTCGTCGTCGACGCGTGTCGCGTCGCCGGTGTGCAGCCATCCGTCGGTGAACGACGTTTTGTTCGCCTCGGGCTTGTTCCAGTAGCCGGGCGTGATGTTCGGTCCCTTGACCCAGAGTTCACCGAGCTCGCCGACATCGGCGTCGCTGCCATCGGGACGCACGATGCGCACTTCCGTGTGCAGCACCGGCTTGCCGGCGGAGCCGGCCTTCCGTGCCGCGTCCTCGCGGTCGAGCACCAGCACGGCCGGCGAGGTCTCGGTCATGCCGTAGCCCTGCTGGAGCGCGACGCCGCGCGCCTCCCACACCTTGAGCAGAGGTACCGGCATCGGAGCGCCGCCGACACCGCCAACGATCAGCCGGCCGAGATCGGTGGTCGCGAACGCCGGATGCTGCGCCATGAACTGGTAGATCGCGGGCACGCCGAAGAACACGTTGATTCCCTGCGCGGGATCGTTGATCAGGCCGAGCGCCGTGCCGGGATCGAAGGCGCGCATGATCATCACGGCACCGCCGGCGTGCAGCACCGGATTGGTGTAGCAATTCAGCCCGCCGGTGTGGAACAGCGGCAGCACGGTGAGCAGCACCGAGGACGGTCCGATGCAGGCAGGGCCGCCGAGATTGACGCAATTCCAGAAGGTCATGCCATGGGTGATGGTCGCGCCCTTGGGATGCCCCGTGGTGCCCGACGTGTACATGATGGTCGAAACATCATCGAGCATGACCTCCTCGATTGCCTCGAGCGGCTTTGCCGCCGCGATGCCGGCCTCGTAAGAGCCGCCGGGCCCGAGCAGCAGGCTGCTGGTGACGCCGCACAGTCTCGCCACTGCGAGCGCCGTCTCGGCCAGATCGGTATCGTGGATCATCACCTTCGGCGCACAGTCGCCGGTAATGAACTGAAGCTCGGGAACGGTTAGGCGAGTGTTCAGGGGCACGAAGATCGCGCCGAGCCGGCCGCAGGCAAACTGCACCTCCAGCGTATCGGTCGTGTTCAGCGCCAGCACCGCGACGCGGTCGCCGCGCGAGACTTTCAGCGTATGACGCAAAAATGAAGCGAGACGAGAAATACGCGCATCCAGCTGCGCATAGGTGAAGCGCCGCTCGCTCGCGAGATCAATCACCGCAACCTTGTTCGGCGTGCGGCGGCCATGATGGACGATCCAGTCGTAGTAACGAACGGCCAAAAATGCCTCCCTCGGCGGTCTGGTGCCGCCTGCGTCCCTATTGCTCGCACCATGCCGGCGCGGCCCTGAGGCCAGCCGGAGTTTGTGCATCACGCTTTTTTTGATCAGGAGTTGGCGCGCGAGCGGTGAAAATCGTCTTGCGTTGAGTTGCTAGGCCGGTCCTGCTCGGAGGGGGCCCGGCCAGCCACTCCGCGCAAGTGAGCCGCCAGGGTTCCGGCCATGGTGGATGAGACGAATCCGCCAGCAAGGCGAGAGTGCGATGAAAAGCCCGTTCTATACTGCCGAGCACGACGCCTTTCGCGACGTGATGCGCCGCTTCGTCGACAAGGAGATCGCGCCGTTCGCCCATGAGTGGGACGAGGCCGGCGAATTCCCCCGCGCGCTCTATCGCAAGGCGGCCGGGATCGGGCTGTTGGGGCTTGGATTTTCCGAGGAATATGGCGGGATCGCCGCCGATCAGTTCATGAAGATCGTCGCCAGCCAGGAGCTGGCGCGGGCCGGCGCCGGCGGGATCAGCGCCAGCCTGATGAGCCACACCATCGGTGCGCCGCCGATCGCGCGCGCGGCACGCCCTGAGGTTAGGGCGCGTGTGCTGCCTCGGGTGCTCGCGGGTGAGAAAATCTCCGCGCTCGCGATCACCGAGCCAGGCGGCGGCTCTGACGTGGCGGGCCTCCGGACCAAGGCGCGGCGCGACGGCGATCACTACGTCGTGAGCGGCGAGAAGACCTTCATCACCTCCGGGATGCGCGCCGACTATCTGACCGTTGCGGTGCGCACCGGCGGCGAGGGCGCCGGCGGCGTCAGCCTGCTCCTGATCGAGGGGGATACGCCCGGCCTGGCGCGGACAAAGCTGAAGAAGATGGGCTGGTGGGCCTCCGACACCGCAAGTCTGCATTTCGACGCGTGCCGCGTACCGGCGGAAAACCTGATCGGGGAGGAAGGCCAGGGCTTCAAGATCATCATGCATAATTTCAACAGCGAGCGCATGGGCATGGCGGCGGGCTGCACCGCCTTCGCGCGCGTGTGCCTCGACGAAGCGATTGCCTACGCCAAGGAGCGCAAGACTTTTGGAAAGCCGCTCGCGCAGCATCAGGTGATCCGCCACAAGATCGTCGACATGGCGCAGAAGGTCGCGGCCTCCCAGGCGATGCTGGAGATGCTGGCCTGGCGGCTGGAGCAGGGTGAAAGCCCCGTCGCCGAAATCTGCATGATGAAGAACCAGGCGACCCAGACCATGGCGTTCTGCGCCTCTGAAGCCGTGCAGATCTTCGGCGGCGCAGGATTCATGCGCGGCATCAAGGCCGAGCGCATCTACCGTGAGGTCAAGGTCAACGCCATCGGCGGCGGCACTGAGGAGATCATGAAGGATCTGGCGTCGCGGCAGATGGGGTTGTGACGACGAGAGGAAGAAATGCTGTTTACCGCCGACCACGACGAGATCCGCCGCTCTTTGCAAAAATTCATCGCGAATGAGATCAACCCTTACGTCGATGAGTGGGAGAAGGCCGAGATCTTCCCGGCGCACGAGCTGTTCAGGAAGATGGGCAGCCTCGGCTTTCTGGGGCTGAACAAGCCGGTCGAATTCGGCGGCTCCGGCCTCGACTATTCCTATGCGCTGTTGATGGCGGAGGAACTCGGCGCCATCACCTGTGGCGGCGTGCCGATGGCGATCGGCGTGCAGACCGACATGGCGACGCCGGCGCTGGCGCGGTTCGGCTCGGACGAGGTGCGGCGCGAATTCCTGGTACCCTCGATCTCCGGTGACTATGTAGCCTGCATCGGCGTCTCAGAGCCCGGCGCGGGCTCGGACGTGGCCTCGATCAAGACCAATGCGCGCACCGACGGCGACGACTACGTCATCGATGGCGGCAAGATGTGGATCACAAACGGCACCCAGGCCGATTGGATCTGCCTGCTCGCCAACACCGGCGACGGGCCCGTTCACCGCAACAAGTCGCTGATCTGCGTGCCCATGAAGACCAAGGGCGTCACTGTCGCGCGAAAACTCGACAAGATGGGCATGCGCTCCTCCGACACCGCCCAAATCTTCTTCGACAATGTCCGCGTGCCCAGGCGCAACCGGATCGGCGAGGAGGGCAAGGGCTTCACCTACCAGATGATCCAGTTCCAGGAGGAGCGCCTCTGGGGTGCGGCGGCCTGCCTGAAGGCCCACGAATACATCATCAACGAGACCATCGAATACACCCGCAACCGAAAAGCCTTCGGCAAGTCGATCCTCGACAACCAGATCGTTCACTTCAAGCTGGCGGAGATGCAGACCGAGGTCGAGCTGCTGCGCGCGCTGATCTACCGCGCCGCCGAGGCGCTGGTGGCGGGCGAGGACGTGACGAAGCTTGCGACCATGGCCAAGCTGAAAGCCGGCCGTCTCGGCCGCGAACTCACCGACGCCTGCTTGCAATATTGGGGCGGAATGGGCTTTACCAACGAGACGCCGGTCAGCCGCGCCTATCGCGACAGCCGCCTGACCTCGATCGGCGGCGGCGCCGACGAGGTCATGCTGATGGTCCTGTGCAAGATGATGGGCACGCTGCCCGGCAGCAAAGGAAGCTCTTGATGATCACGCTCTATCACTGCGACGCAGCGCGCTCTTTCCGTCCACTCTGGATGCTGGAGGAGATGGGACTTCCCTACGAACTGAAGATGCTGCCGTTCCCGCCGCGGGTCTTCGCCAAGGAGTATCTCGCGCTCAACCCGCTGGGCACGATTCCCTTCATGGTCGATGGCGAGACGAAGATGACGGAGTCCTCCGGCATCTGCCACTATCTCGGTATCAGGCACGGGCCGACGCCGCTGATGGTCGGGCCGGAAGATCCCGCCTATGGCGCCTTCCTGAACTGGATGTATTTCAGCGACGCCACGTTAACCTTCCCGCAGACGCTGGTGCTCCGATACACCCAGCTCGAGCCGGAGGAGCGCCGCAATCCGCAGGTCGCTACCGACTATGCAAAGTGGTTCCTGGGCCGGCTGCGCGCCGTCGAGGCCGCGACCGCCAATGCCGAAACATTGTGCGCGGGTCGCTTCACCGCCGCTGACATTGTCATTGGTTATGCGCTCCGCCTCGCCAGCAACATCGGGCTCGCCAAGGACTTTGGGCCAAATGTCGCAGCTTATTGGGCGTGTTTGCAGCAGCGCGATGGATTCAAACGTGCGGTTGCTGCGGAGCAGAAGGCTGGAGTCGAACAGAACATCGCGGCGCGTGTGAGGGCGTAGCTCCGTCGCCTGGACGAAATTGTTGCTTGCCGGTTCCGGGTTCGTCCTCTGGACGTCCGGGAACGCCGATGTTTTGCGCTCCATGACAGCGCTACCGCGCCGTGACAGCGCCCAAATTTCCGCTAAGGTGACCCCCGTCCGCAGTGGCCAAAGAGCCGCGCGAGGAGGATCCCAATGGAAGATAAGGGTCGCGAATCCGACCATTTGATGCTGATCACGCCGGAGCGGGTATTCTATGCCGGCCTGCTCGGCCGCCCCCGCAAGCGGACGCCCGGCTGCTGCCACGTCTATGTCGCGGTCAGGGGTAGCCTGCATCTGACGCTCGACGAAGTCCTCGCCACCGGCGAGCTGTTCGTCACCCTGCCGAACCAGCGGCATTCCATTGCCAGCGACTACCGCACGGCGATCAGCGTGACGCTGGAGCCGGAGAGCATGCCTGATGGTGTGATCGAGGCCTTGGCCGCGCGGCTCACCGGACCCGACAGGGCCGTCTATGCCCGCAAGATCCTCGCCGGCTACACGCTGTTGCGCCAGCGCCGCTACGGCGACATCACCACCGCCGAATTCGACGAGATGTGTTTTGGCGAAGCGCTGCCGCGGCGCGTGCTCGACCCGCGCGTGACGCGTGCGGTGGCGCGCATCGGCCGCTTCACGGGCGAGCCCGTGACGGCGGACACATGCGCGGCGGACGCCGGACTTTCCGCTTCGCGTTTCCTGCATCTGTTCAAGGAAGAGACCGGCATCTCGTTTCGCTCCTTCCGCGCCTGGAAGCGCGCGCGGCATCTGCTGCACTTCGCCAACCAGGACCTCAACCTCGCCCATCTCGCGCAGGATATCGGCTATCCCGACAGCACCCATTTCAGCCATTCGATCCGCCGCTTCTACGGCCTGAAGCCGCGCGCGATCTTCGTCGGCTCGCGGGATCTGGCGATCTATCGCAGCAGCGAGACGGTGAGGCTGGCGGAGGCGAGCTAGCTCGCTCTTGCAGGGTGGGTTAGCTCGCGGCTGTGCGAAGCGCAGTCCGACAGCGTAACCCACCCTGCGATTTCTCGCTTTTTTCCAGCTTCTCCGCGCAAGAAGCCGCGTGCCGCCCATCACATGATCGCAAGCGTTGAATTATCAACGTGCGAGACATTCAAGGCATGAGCGACAAGGCCGTCATCACCTGCGCGCTGAACGGCGTGCTCACTGACCCCAGGCAGCACAATGTGCCTGTGACGCCCGAGCAGATGGCGCGCGAGGCCAAGGCTGCGTTCGATGCCGGCGCGTCCATCATGCACATCCATCTGCGCCAACAGGCACCGGACAAGGGGCATCTACCGTCCTGGGACGTGAACGTTAGCAAGGAAATCCAGCAGGCTATCCGCGAAGCCTGCCCGGGCGTCATCATCAATCACACCTCGGGCGTCTCCGGGCCGAACTATTCAGGCGCGCTCGATTGCATCCGCGAGACCAGGCCGGAGATCGCGGCCTGCAACGCGGGCTCATTGAATTACCTGAAGGTGAAGGCCGACAATAGCTGGGCCTGGCCGCCGATGATGTTCGACAATGCGGTCGAGAAGGTGAAGGACTATCTCGACGTCATGAATGCGGTCGGAACCATCCCCGAATTCGAATGTTTCGACGTCGGCATCGTTCGTTGCGTCGGCATGTACCGCCAGGTCGGCATGTACAAGGGTCCGCTCGAGTATAATTTTGTCATGGGCGTCGCCTCCGGCATGCCGTCCGATCCCGATCTGCTGCCGATCCTGATCAAGCTGAAGCGTCCCGAGGCGCATTTTCAGGTCACGGCGATCGGCCGCGAAGAGATCTGGCCGCTGCATCAGCGCTGCGCCGAGCTCGGCGGTCATCTCCGCACCGGTCTCGAAGATGCCTTCTATCTCGCCGACGGCAAGAAGGTGACGTCCAACGGCCAGCTGATCGAAGCCCTCGCCGCCTGCGCCCGGCGCGCGGGCCGCGAGATCGCGAGCCCGGCGGAAGCGCGGAAGATTTTTGGGACGAACAGGTAAGTTATCGGCCTCAACCGTCATTGCGAGCGCAGCGAAGCAATCCAGATTCTCTCCACGGAAGCCGTCTGGATTGCTTCGTCGCTCCGCTCCTCGCAATGACGAGCAGGATAGAGTTATGTCCATTCTCGAAAGCACCATTGCCCCCGGCAGCGCCGCCTATCACGCCAACCGCGACGGCATGCTCGGCCTGATCGACCGCATGCGCGCGCTGGAAGAGCGAACGCGCGCTGCGTCAGCCGCGGCAAAAGATCGCTTCCACAAGCGCGGCCAGCTGCTGCCGCGCGAGCGCGTCGCATTGGTGCTCGATCCCGGCGCGCCCTTCATCGAGCTGTCCACGCTGGCCGGCTACATGTTCGACGTGCCGGATCCAAGCAAGAGCGTGCCCGGCGGCGGCGTCATCGCCGGCATCGGATTCGTCTCGGGCATCCGCTGCATGGTCAGCGCCAACGATGCCGGCATCGATGCCGGCGCGCTCCAACCCTACGGCCTGGACAAGACGATACGCGTGCAGGAGCTCGCGCTGGAGAACAAGCTGCCTTATGTCCAGCTGGTCGAAAGCGCCGGTGCCAATCTCCTGCGCTACCGCGTCGAAGACTTTGTCCGTGGCGGCAACATCTTCCGCAATCTCGCGCGGCTCTCGGCTGCCGGGCTGCCCGTCGTCACCGTGACGCATGGCTCGTCGACCGCCGGAGGCGCCTATCAGACCGGCCTGTCCGATTACATCGTCATGGTCCGTGGCCGCACTCGCGCCTTCCTCGCGGGTCCGCCGCTGCTGAAGGCTGCAACTGGCGAGATCGCGACCGAGGAGGAACTTGGCGGCGCCGAGATGCACACGCAGATTTCCGGTCTCGGCGACTATCTTGCCGAGGATGACCGCGACGCATTGCGCATTGCGCGGGAGATCATGGCTGCGCTGGAGTGGGAGCGGCCGGGCAAGGCGGCAGCACAGTTCAAGCCGCCACGCTACCACCAGGAAGAGCTGCTCGGCATCATGCCGATGGACCACAAGCGCTCCGTGGACATGAAGCAAGTGATCGCGCGCATCGTCGACGATTCCGATTTCACCGAGATGGCGCCGAACTACGGCCCGGCCACCGTCTGCGGCCATGCCCGCATCGAGGGCCAGGCGATCGGCATCGTCACCAACAACGGTCCACTCGATCCCGCCGGCGCCAACAAGGCGACGCATTTCATCCAGGCTTGCTGCCAGACCCGCACGCCATTGCTGTATCTGAACAACACCACCGGCTACATGGTCGGCAAATTCTACGAAGAAGCCGGCATGATCAAGCACGGCTCCAAGATGATCCAGGCGGTGACGTCGGCGACGGTGCCGCAGATCACCATCTATTGCGGCGCCTCGTTCGGCGCCGGCAATTACGGCATGTGCGGGCGCGGCTTCCATCCGCGCTTCTGCTTCTCCTGGCCCAACGCCAAGACTGCCGTGATGGGCGGCGAGCAGGCCGCCGAGACCATGGCGATCGTCACCGAAGCCGCCGCAGCTCGCCGCGGCAAGCCGGTCGAGAAAGAAAAGCTCGATGCCATGAAGGCGCAGATCATAGGCGTGTTCGACGGCCAGATGGACGTGTTCTCGACCAGCGCGCGCGTGCTCGACGACGGCGTGATCGATCCGCGCGACACCCGCGCGGTCCTGTCTGAGGTGCTCGCGATCTGCCGCGAGGGCGATGCGCGCACGCCCCAGCGCATGCAATTCTCGGTGGCCCGCCCATGAGGAACGGATCAGTGCAGCACCGGCCGTTCTCTCGGGTTCTGGTCGCCAATCGCGGCGAGATCGCGCTGCGGGTGATGCGGAGCGCACGGAAGCTCGGCCTCGGCGTCGTTGCGGTCTATTCGGATGCGGATCGCGACGCGCTCCATGTGCGGCAGGCCGACCAGGCCGTGCACATCGGCGAAGCGCTGCCGGCGCATTCCTATCTCAACATCCCCGCGATCATTGCGGCCGCAAGAGCCAGCGGCGCGGATGCAGTGCATCCCGGCTATGGCTTCCTCGCCGAGAACCAGGAGTTTGCGGAGGCCTGCAAGGATGCCGGCCTGGTCTTCATCGGCCCCTCGCCGCAGGCGATCGAGTCGATGGGCAACAAGGCCGGCGCCAAAGAGATCATGAACAAGGCCGGCGTGCCCTGCGTGCCCGGCTATCAGGGCGCCGACCAAGGCGACGAGGTCATGCTGGCGGAAGCCAAAAAGATCGGCTTCCCCGTGATGATCAAGGCGGTCGCCGGCGGTGGCGGCCGAGGCATGCGGCTCGTCACCGACGCTGCATCCTTCGGCGATGCCCTGCGCAGTGCACGGTCCGAGGCGAAGGCGGCGTTCGGCGATCCCTCCGTCATCCTCGAACGCGCCATCCACAATCCCCGTCATATCGAGATCCAGGTGTTCGGCGACAGCCACGGCAATGTCATTCATCTCGGCGAGCGCGATTGCTCGGTACAGCGGCGGCACCAGAAGCTGATCGAGGAGGCGCCGTCGCCCGCGGTCACGCCCGATTTGCGCGGAAAGATGGGCGAGGTCGCGGTCGCCGCGGTGAAGGCGTTGCGTTACGAGGGCGCCGGGACGCTGGAGTTCCTGCTCGATACGAGTGGCGCGTTCTACTTCATGGAAATGAACACGCGCCTCCAGGTCGAGCATCCCGTGACCGAGGCGATCACCGGGCTCGATCTCGTCGAACTGCAGCTGCGCGTCGCGCGCGGCGAGCAATTGCCGGTGAAGCAGCAGGACATTCGCTTCACAGGCCACGCGATCGAGGTGCGGCTGTGCTCGGAGGACGCCGCGCATGATTTCATGCCGCAGTCCGGGCGCATGGCGCGCTGGCAGGTGCCGGATGGCATTCGCGTCGAGCATGCGCTGCAATCGGGCTCTGAGATTCCGCCGTTCTACGATTCCATGATCGCCAAGGTGATCAGCCATGGGGCGACACGCGAGGAGGCAAGGGGGCGGCTGATCGTCGGTCTGGAGCAACTGATCGGATTCGGTGTGACCACCAATCAGGCGTTCCTGATGTCATGCCTGCGCCATCCCGGCTTTGCCAAGGGCGAAGCGACGACGGCGTTCATTGGTGCGCATCGCGACGAATTGCTGGGGCCGGTTGCGAGTAGCACATTCGGCGCCGCGCTTGCGGGCCTTCTGCTCTACGTCACGAGCCCGCAGGCACCGTCGTGGCGCAGTGGGCGAAGCCTCGCGGCAACGTTTCCGCTACCGGCAAAGATCGATATCGCCGGCCAGACGCATGAGCTCGAAGTCACCCGGGAGCGCGATGGCAGCTACACCGTTGCCATCGACGGCCGGCAGGACAAGTTCGAGGTCGATCAGCTCGACCTCGACGTGATCCGCTTTCGCCATGACGGCGTGATGGACAGCGCAAAATTCCTGCGCGACGGCGACCGGCTCTACCTCCAGTACCGCGGCATCCCGCTCGCGGCGACCGATCTCACCTTAGCCGCGCCGAAGGCCGCTGCAACAAATGGTGGCGACGGAAAAGTCCGTGCCGCCATGAACGGCCGTGTCGTTGCCGTGCTGGTCAAGCCGGGTGAGCGCGTCACCGCCGGTCAGCCGGTGATGACACTGGAAGCGATGAAGATGGAGCACGTCCACAAGGCCGGCATCGACGGGATGGTCGCGGCGATCGACGTCGCCGAGGGCGAGCAGGTCACGACGGGGAAAATCGTGGCTGAGATCGGGGCTGGGTAGAGCGGCAGCTCGTCATTGCGAGGAGCGAAGCGACGAAGCAATCCAGACTGCATCCGGGGAAAGATTCTGGATTGCTTCGCTGCGCTCGCAATGGCGATGGGGAGATAGTGCCGTCTCGCACTTCGTCCCGGCAAGGCGTGCGCCTAATCAAGAGCCCCGCCCCGTCCCCTCATTGAGCAAACACGCCACCTTGTGCCCGTCGCCCGCACCCACCAGCGCCGGCCGCTCCGTCTTGCACCGCTCCATCGCAAACCGGCAGCGGGTGTGAAAGGCGCATCCGGACGGCGGATTGACCGGGCTTGGCACATCGCCGTCGACCAGCGGCGCGAGCTTTTTGGCGAGTGGGTTGGCGATCGGCACGGAGGCGAGCAAGGCCTGCGTATAGGGATGGCGCGGGTTCCTGAACAGCTCGTCCTTGTCGGCAATCTCGACGATGCGGCCGAGATACATCACGGCGACGCGGTGACTGATATGGGCGACCACGGCGAGGTCATGCGCGATGAAGAGATAGGAGAAGCCGTGCTCGCGTTGCAGATCGATCAACAGGTTGATCACCTGCGCCTGGATCGAGACGTCGAGCGCGGAGACCGGCTCGTCGCAGACGATCAGCCGCGGCTCCAGCGCGAGCGCCCGCGCGATGCAGATGCGCTGGCGCTGGCCGCCGGAGAATTGGTGCGGAAAATTGCGCATCTGGTCGGGCCGCAAGCCAACCTGCTCGAACAGCTTTGCGGTACGCGCCTCCAGTGCCTTGCCGGTCGCGAGTCCGTGCACGAGCAGCGGCTCGCCGACGATGTCGCCTGCGGTCATGCGCGGATTGAGCGACGCGAACGGATCCTGGAACACGATCTGCATCGAACGACGGTGCGGCCGCAGCGCAGCCTTGGAGAGGCGAGTGATGTCCTCGCCGTCGAGGCGGATCTGGCCGGAGGTCGGCTCGACCAGCCGCAGCACACTGCGTGCCACCGTCGACTTGCCGCAGCCGGATTCGCCGACAAGGCCGAGCGTCTCACCGGTGCCAACCGAAAATGAGACGCCGTCGACCGCATGCACTGTGCCGATTTGTCGGCGCAACACGCCGGCGCGCACCGGATAGTGTTTCTTGAGGTCAGTGATTTCGAGCAGCGCCTCGGTCATGCCACCTCCGCCACTTCGGCCGCGCGCCAGCAGGCCGCGAGATGACCGCCGCCCCAATCGATGAGCGGCGGATATTCGGCCTCGCAGCGCTTGATCGCGAGCGTGCAGCGCGGCGCGAAGGCGCAACCCTTTGGCAGTCGCACCAGCGACGGAACTGTGCCGGGAATTTCGTTCAGCCGTGCCTGCGCGGCGACGCCCGGCGCCGGCACTGCCGGGATCGACGCCATCAATCCGCGCGTGTAGGGATGCTTTGGTGCGGCGAACAGCGCCTCGACGCTGGCTTCCTCGACCTTCCGACCCGCATACATCACGATGACGCGCTGCGCGGTCTGCGCGACGACGCCGAGATCATGCGTGATCAGCACGAGCCCGGTGCCGAGCTCCTTCTGAAGGTCCAGGATCAGCGCCAGAATCTGCGCCTGGATGGTGACGTCGAGCGCGGTGGTGGGCTCGTCCGCGATCAGCAGCGCCGGCCGGCACGCCAGCGCCATCGCGATCATGGCGCGCTGGCGCATGCCGCCTGAGAGTTGATGCGGATATTCCCGCGCGCGCCGAGCCGGCTCGGGGATGCGCACCAGGCGCAGCATCTCGATCGCGATGTCGCGGGCCTCTTTGCTCGACATGTTCCGGTGCAGCCGCACCGCCTCGACGATCTGGTCGCCGATCCGCATCACCGGATTGAGCGAGGTCATCGGCTCCTGGAAGATCATGGAGATGCGATTTCCGCGGATCGCGCGCATCTCAGCTTCGTCCAGCGCCAGAAGATCAGTGCCTTCGAGCGTGACGGAGCCGCCGACGATGCGGCCGGGCGGATCCGGCACCAGCCGCATCAGCGATAGTGCCGTGACGCTCTTGCCGCAGCCGGATTCGCCGACGATCGCGAGCGTCTCGCCGCGCCTCACCGTGAAGGAAACGTCATCGACGGCCTTGAAGAGACCGGAGTTGGTGAAGAACACCGTCTTCAGGTTCTTCACATCGAGCACGAGATCGGATTTGTCCGCCATCAGCCGCGCTGCCGGGGATCGAGGATGTCGCGCAAGGCGTCACCGAACAGATTGGCGCCGAACACCGCGAGGCTGATCGCGATGCCCGGGAAGATCACCAGCCATGGCGCGGTGCGGACATATTCGGCGGCGGATTCAGAGAGCATGCGGCCCCATGACGGATAAGGCTCGGGAATGCCGAGGCCGAGGAAGGAGAGCGAGGCTTCAGTGAGGATGGTCGAGCCGAGCTGGGCGGTCGCGAGCACGATCAGCGGCGCCAGCGTGTTCGGCAGCACATGGCGCAGCGCGATCCGCACCTCGCTCATGCCGATCGACTTGGCGGCCTCGATGAACGGCAGCTCGCGCAGCGCCAGCGTGTTGGCACGGATGACGCGCGACACGGTCGGGATCAGTGGAATGGCGATCGCAATGATGACGTTCGGCAAGGAGGGACCCAGCGCGGCGGTCATGATCAGGGCCAGGACCAGCAGCGGTAACGCCTGGAGAACGTCGGAGACGCGCTGGAACACGAGATCGACCCAGCCGGAGAGATAGCCTGAGGTCAATCCGACGATCACGCCGATGGTGCCGCCGAGCGCAGTCGAGCCGATCCCGACCGCCAGCGAGATCCGCGCGCCATGGATGATGCGGCTGAAGACGTCGCGGCCGAAGGAATCCGTCCCCATCCAGTGCGACAGGCTTGGGCGGCCCAGCGCCCGAGCGGCGTCGATCGTCAGGGGATCATAACGCGCGATGAAGTCGGCGAAGACCGCGGTGAACACGAACAGGGTCATGATGACGAGCCCAGCCGCGCCCAGCACGTGCCGCTGCGCCAGGAACAGCACGCGCCGCCAGCCGCCGGGCGCGTAGGCGCCGGCGCGCCTCAGTTCAACATCATAGTCGATCGCGGCCAAACTGATCTCCTAATCCGTGAATCGGATGCGCGGGTCGAACACAGCGTAGAGCATGTCGACAATGAAATTCGCGCTCACCACCACAATCGCAATCAGCATCACGAGGTTCTGCACGATCGGATAATCGCGCCAGCGGATCGCCTCGACCAGGAAGCGGGCGACGCCGGGGATGTTGAACACGGTCTCGGTGACAATGAGGCCGCCGATCAGGAACGCCGCCTCGATTCCGATCACGGTGATGACGGGCAGAATCGCGTTCTTCAGCGCATGCTGATAGTTCACGGCGGCATCCGATGCGCCCTTGGCGCGCGCGGTGCGAATATAATCCTGCCGCAGCACCTCCAGCATCGAGGAGCGGGTGATGCGCATGGTCAGTCCCGCGCTGCGGAAGCCGACGGCGGCGGCGGGCACGGCATAGGTTGCGAAGGCTTCCAGCCATGTCGCCGGATTCGGGTTGAAGATCGGCATCTGGCCGAACATCGCCACCGACGCGGTGAGGATCAAGAGGCCGAGCCAGAACGAAGGCAGCGACAATCCGCTGAGGCTCACCACACGCAACGCGTAATCGAGCCTCGTTCCCTGCTTCACCGCGCTGATGACGCCCAAGGGAATGCCGATCGACGCCGAGAACAACAACGCCAGCCCGGCGAGCCGTGCGGTGATCGGGATCCGTGGCAGGATCTCCTGAAGCGCCGGCTTCTCGGAAACATAGGAGTAACCAAAGTCGCCGCGCAGAAAACCGCTGATCCAGTGCCAATATTGCACCACCAGCGGCTGATCGATGCCGAGCTCCTTCTCCAGACTGGCCTTGTCGGCGGGATCGACATAGCCGGCCGCGGCAAACAGGATGTCGACGATGTTGCCGGGGACGATGCGCAGCAGGAAGAAGATGACGACCGAGATCCCGAACAGGGTCACGAGCATCAGGAACAGGCGCCGCACCAGATAGGCAAACATGCATCGCCTCCCGTCGAACCCGTCCGCTGCTAGCGCTACTTGTCCATCCAGACATCCTCGTACCGGTATCCATTATACGAGCTGTTCGACATCACCGTCACGCCCTTGACATAAGGCTGCCAGCAGCTGCCGGTCCGTGCATGGAAGATGATCGGGCGGGCGACGTCCTCCTGCAACTTCTTGTCGATATCCCACACCAGCTTCTTGCGCTTGTTGAGGTCGGTCTCCTGCGACTGCACGTCGAACAGCTTCTCGATCTCCTTGTTGCAGTAATTGGTGTAGTTGCGCTCTGAGCCGCAGGAATAGTTCTCGTAGAACGACTGGTCGGGATCGTCGACGGCATTGCCGGTCAAATTGAGCCCGAGCATGTAATCCTTGCGCGCGATCTTCGGGAACCAGTTTGCGGTCTCGACCACGTCGAGCTCGCCGTCGATATAGATGCTCTTGAGCTGGTCGATCAGGATCACCGCGGGATCGCGGTAGACCGGGATGTTGCGGGTCGAGACCTTGACGGCGAGGTGCTTGTCGGGGCCGTAGCCGGCCTTCTGCATCAGCTTCTTGGCTTCTTCGCGGTTGGCGGTGATGTCGGGGCCGTAGCCCGGAATGCTCTCGAGCATCTCCTTCGGCATGGCCCAGAGGCCGGCCGGCGCGGGCTCCATGGTGCCCCCGACGTCGCCCTGGCCCTCGAACATGATCGAGATGAACGCCTTGCGGTCCAGCGACAGCGCCATGGCGCGACGGATGTCGATGTTGTCGAACGGCGGCGCGGACGAATTGACGATGATGTTGGTCGCAACGTTGTTGGGCTCGACCACGCAGACCGCGTTCGGCGCCTGCGATTTGACGTCCTTCAACAGCGGAATGCTGACCTCGGTCGGGAAGGTCATGTCGAACTTGCCCGCGACGAAGGCGAGGATGGCGGTCGAGCGATTCGGGATGATGGTGAACTCGATGCCGTCGAGATAGGGCCGGCCCTTGCGCCAATAGTCCGGATTGCGGGTCAGCTTGATCGATTCATTGGCCTTGAACTCGACGAACTTGAACGGCCCCGTGCCGATCGGATGGGTGCGCATGTCGCCGGGCGAGACGTGGCAGGGATAGACCGGCGTGTAGCCCGAGGCGAGCAGGGCCAGCAGCGAAGGCTGCGGCCGCTTCAGGTTGAAGGAGACTTCGAGATCGCCGTTGGTGGAGACGTCGTTGACCTGTTCATACCAGCTCTTGCGCGGATTCTGCCGGAACTTCTGCTGTGACTTGCCCATCAGCATGTCGAAGGTGCATTTGACGTCCGCCGAGGTGAACGGCTTGCCGTCGTGCCACTTCACGCCCGCGCGCAGCTTGAACGTCAATGTTTTGTTGTCGTTGACCCAGGCCCAGCTCTCGGCGAGTTCGGGCACGATGGTGTCCATGCTGTTCTGCGCCACGTCCTGCTTGTAGATGACGAGGTTGTTGAACACCGGCATGAAGGGAACATTGAGCGAGTAGGTCGCGCCTTCGTGGATCGAGGCATTGCCGGGACTGTCGCGGTGGTACATCCGCAAAATCCCGCCCTGCTTGGGCTCGCCGGCCAATGTAATCGTCGAAAACGCCAGCAAAGATAGCGCCGCCGTTGCGGCGAGCGCTCGTACGCTCCGCATCCTCGTCCTCCCTGGACCTCGGCCTTTCGCGGCCTGTTTGAATGGACGATAGCGACGCTGGCGGAGGGAGGCAACCGGCAAGGCCGCCCACGCTCTCGACAATTCGGATGACGGAAGGCCGCAGGCGATTTCCTCTCGCGATGTGAGAGAAGTTCCTCCGGCATCGTTGGCGAACGCCGGGACGACATCGGGGCTCACACGATCCTCGACGCCTTGTTCCCCCAATACCGGTCCCTTAGCAGGCGCTTGTACAGCTTCCCTGTCGGCAGCCGCGGCAATTCCTTCTCGAAATCGACCGAGCGCGGCACCTTTTGCCGCGACAGCGACGCCCCGCAGAAGGCGATCAGCTCTTCGGCGAGTGCCGGGTCCGGCACGACGCCGGGCATCGGCTGCACCACCGCCTTGACCTCCTCGCCGAGATCGGGATTGGGCACGCCGAACACCGCGGCGTCCGCGACCTTCGGATGGGTGATCAGCAGATTCTCGCATTCCTGCGGATAGATGTTCACCCCGCCGGAGATGATCATGAAGGTGGCGCGGTCCGTTAGATAAAGGAATCTGTCCTTGTCGACATAGCCGACGTCACCCACCGTGCTCATACTGCCATCGGCCGAGCGCGCCTCTTTCGTCTTCTCGGGGTCGTTGAAATACTCGAATGGCGTGGCCGTCTTGAACCAGACCTGTCCCGGAGTGCCGGTGGGGCATGGCTTCATGTTCTCGTCGAGAATATGGAGGTCGCCGAGCAGCACCTTGCCGACGGTGCCGCGATGGGCGAGCCATTCCGCGCTGTCGCAGGCGGTGAAGCCGAGGCCTTCGGTCGCGCCGTAATATTCGTGGATGATCGGTCCCCACCATTTGATGATGTCGTCCTTGACCAAGGCCGGGCAGGGCGCGGCGGCGTGGATCGCGATCTCGAGCGAGGAGAGGTCGTAGCGCTTTCGCACCCCCTCCGGCAGCTTCAGCATGCGCGAGAACATCGTCGGCACCAGCTGGGTGTGGGTGATGCCCCATTGCTCGACGAGCTGGAGGTAGCGCTCGGGATCGAACGTCTCCATGATGATCACGGTCCCGCCCATGCGGATCGTGAGGTTCACGGCGGCCTGCGGCGCCGAATGATAGAGCGGCGCCGGCGAGAGGTAGACCATGCCCTCGCGGTATTGCCAGAGCTTTGTCAGGAGATCGAACAGCGGCAGATTGTGCTTCGGCGGCTCCTCCGGCAGTGGCCGAATAATACCCTTCGGCCGCCCCGTCGTGCCCGATGAATACAGCATGGCGGTACCGAGCCATTCATCGTGGAGCGGCGCCGTCGGCTGATCGGCGGTCACCTCCGCGAGGCCGACGATGCGCTCACTCTCGCCCGGGCCGTCGGCGACGATGCACAGCTTGATCTCGGGGCAGGCGTTGATCGCCTCGCGGGCGATATCGAGCTTCGCCATCGAGGTGATCAGGATTTTCGACTGGCTGTTGACGAGGAGATAAGCGAGCTCGCCCGGTGTCAGGAACGAGTTGATGCAGGTGTAGTACAGCCCGGATCGCTCGCCCGCGCCGCAGGCTTCGAGGTAGCGGGAATTGTTCTCCATGAAGATCGCGTAGTGGTCGAGCCGCTTCAAGCCGTGCTTGCGAAACAAATGCGCCAGCCGGTTGCTGCGCGCATCGAGCTCGCGATAGGTGACGGCCTCGCCGGTCGCCGCCATGATGAAGGCGGGCTGGAGCGGGCGCAGGCGGGCATGGTAACCTGGGTACATCAGTCCTCCGGCTTTAGATCATGCGGCAAGAAGCAGGATTTCGCGCAACTGCGCAGGGCCGTCGATCTTGCGCGGGTTGCGCGGGATCCAGTTCGTGCGCATTGCAGCCTCCGCGATGGCGTCGAAATGCTCCGGCGAGACGTGAACCTCAGCGAGGCTGCGCGGCATGCCGAGCGAGCGGATGAAGGCATCGAGCACATCGGCTGCCTTGTGGCCGGGAAAGCCCATCGCGGCTGCGACGATCATCTGGCGCTCGGCATTGTCGCGCGCATTCCAGCGCATCACCGCGGGCAGCATGACGCAGGAGGTGTAGCCATGCGGCACGTCGAAGGTCGCGCCCAGCACGTAGCCGATGCCGTGGCTTGCCCCCATCGGCACGCCGGCGGCGAGCGCGCCCATCGCCAGCCAGGTACCGATCTGCGCATCCATCCGCGCGTCGAGGTCGGACGGGTCAGCCTTCACCCGCGGCAGCGCGTCGGCGAGCATCGCGAGGCCTTTCACCGACTGTGCGTCGGCATAAGGGTGCGTCTCGCGCGAGCAGATCGCCTCGACACAATGATCGATGGCGCGGATGCCGGTCGAAAGGAACAGCCATTCCGGCGTGTGCACGGTGATGGCGGGATCGAGGATGGTCGCGCGCGGCACCGCGAGCGGATGCCGTAGCATCTGCTTCACATGCGTGGTGCGGTTGGTGACGCCCGCGATGGAGCTGAACTCGCCGCCTGCGATCGTGGTCGGTACGCTGATCTGGCGCACGGTCGGCGCGGTCATCTCGGGCGCGACGCCCTTGTGCACGCGGATACGCTCGATGCCGTCGCTATCGTCGATGCCGTTGGCGAGGCAAAGCTGTACCGCCTTGGCACCGTCGGTGATCGAGCCGCCGCCCACCGTGACGATCAGGTCAGTGCCCGCTTCACGCGCCGCAATGGTGGCGGCGATCACCGCCTCGCGCGGGGTGTGCGCCGGCATGGCATCGAAGACGCCCGCGCAGCGTGTGCCCAGGGCCTGTTTGATCTTGGCGATTTCGTCGGTCTGCCGGTTGAGCGTGCCCGACACCATCAGGAAGGCGCGACGCGTCCCCAGCCGGTCCATCTGCGCGACCACGGCGTCGGCCGCGGGGTGGCCGAACACAACCTCCTCGATCGCGCCGTAAACGACACGTCCCTGGTGCACGCCTGTCCTCCCCGGACAATTCGTCTTGTCTTCTGGGGGTAATCTAGCGGAGCCGGCTCCGGCCGTCATGTGCGAAGACGCTGGCCCCGCTCCCACCTCCAGCGGAGGGTGACCCCTTCGACGTACCGCCTCCTGCCATTGATGAGCCCGGCGAATAGCTCCATTCGCATCCCGCCCGCCAATATCGCATGCGAAGCCCGCTATATCCGTGTCAACCCGTCATCCGGCCAGGGCATTCTTCCGAGCATTGCGCGTGCGATGGTCTTGAACAGTTCATCATTGCGACCCATCTTGTGGCGCCCGCGGGTAGAGGCGTACCCTGCCTTTTCCGCGGCTTTTAGGCGAGGACCTGGAATGAGTGGACCGGACGGAAGCGAGCAGTTTGTCAAAATGCACGATCTCGTTTCGCCTCGACCTCGCGCGATCGCCGGGCTTCTCGTTGCGGTATTCGCTCTCGCCGGTTGCGGCCAGCCGACGTCGCAGGCGGGTGCACCGCCGCCCGCGCCGGTGACAGTCGCCCAGCCGGTCAAGCGCACCGTCACCGATTGGGACGAATTCACCGGCCGCTTCGAGGCGACGGAGGAGGTGCAGGTGCGCCCCCGCGTCGGCGGCTTCGTCAACTCCGTCGAGTTCCAGGACGGCGCCATCGTGCATCAGGGCGATCTGCTCTACGTCATCGACCCGCGTCCGTTCGAGGCGGTGGCCGAGCAGGCGGACGGCCAGCTGTCCGACGCACGCGCCAAGGTGGAGCTTGCCAAGCGCGAGCTCGACCGTGGCTTGAGCCTGGTTCAGACCAGCGCGGTTTCCGAACAGGTCGTCGACCAGCGCCGCCAGGCCTTGCAGGGGGCACACGCCGCGGTATCGCAGGCCGAAGGCGCACTCAAGGCCGCGCGGCTCAACATCGAGTTCACGCATGTGACTGCGCCGCTCACCGGCCGCGTCGGCCGCCATCTCGTCAGCCCCGGCAATCTCGTGCAGGGCAGCGACAACGGCTCGTCGACGCTGCTGACCTCGATCGTGACGCTCGACCCGATCTACGTCTATTTCGACATGGATGAGGCGACCTTCATCAAATACAGCAAGCTGTGGTTCGAGGGTCGCCGCCCCAGCTCGCGCGATACCGCGAACCCGATACAGGTGACGCTCGCCGGCGAGACCAAGCCGTCGCATGAGGGCTCGATCAACTTCCTCGACAACCGCCTCGATGTCTCGACCGGCACGTTGCGCAGCCGCGCCGTGGTCAAGAACACCGATCTCTCGATCCTGCCCGGCCAGTTCGGCCGCGTCCGGCTGATCGGCAGCGCGCCTTATGAGGCGTTGTTGATTCCGGACGTCGCGGTCGCGACCGACCAGTCCCGCAAGATCGTGTTCGTGGTGAAGCCTGATGACACCGTCGAGGCGCGTCCTGTGACGCTTGGGCCGCTCGATGAGGGCCTGCGTGTGATCCGCGAAGGCCTGAAGCCCGACGATCGCGTCATCGTCAACGGCATCCAGCGCGCCCGTGTCGGCGCCAAGGTCGCGCCGCAGACTGCGCCGGCCGGTGGCAAGCCGGGTGACAAATCATGAATCTCGGCCGTCTCTCCATCAATCAGCCCATCCTAGCGATGGTGCTCTCGATCGTGCTGCTGATCGTCGGCGCGCTGGCCTATACCACGCTGCCGGTCTCTGAATATCCGCAAGTGGTGCCGCCGACCGTCGTCGTCACCACGCAATATCCCGGCGCCTCCGCGCAGACCGTGTCCGACACGGTCGCAGCTCCCATCGAGCAGGAGATCAACGGCGTCGAGGACATGCTGTATCTCTACAGCCAGGCGACCTCGAACGGCCAGCTCACCATCACCGTCACCTTCAAGCTCGGCACCGATCTCGACAAGGCCCAGGTGCTGGTGCAGAACCGCGTCGCGATCGCGCAGCCTCGCCTGCCGGAGGAAGTGCAGCGCAACGGCGTCACCACGCGCAAGAACTCGCCCGATATCCTGATGGTCGTGTTCATGCTGTCGCCCGACGACACCTTCGACCAGCTCTATATCTCCAATTACGCGCTGCTCCAGGTCCGTGACCAGCTGCTGCGCATCGACGGCGTCGGCGACATCCAGATTTTTGGCGCGCGTGACTATTCGATGCGGCTTTGGCTCGACCCGGATCGAATCGCCAATCTCGGCCTGACCTCGGCCGAAGTGCTCGCCGCGATCCGCGCGCAGAACGTGCAGATCGCGGGTGGCCAGATCGCCGAACCGCCGATTTCCGACCGCGCCTTCCAGCCGAACCTCACCTTCACGGGGCGCCTGAAGGACCAGAAGCAGTTCGAGGACATCCTGATCAAGGCGGGCTCCGACGGCCGTACGGTGCGCCTGCGCGACGTCGCGCGTATCGAGCTCGGTGCGCTGGCATACTCCACCAACAGCTTCCTGTTGCGTAAATCGGCGGTCGCCATGCTGGTGACGCAGCGGCCGGGATCGAACGCGCTCGCGACCGCGAAAAACATCTCGGACACGATGACGAAGCTCAAGGAGAGCTTTCCCAAGGGGCTCGACTACAATATCGGCTACAACCCGACCGAGTTCATCGCGCAGTCCGTCCATGAGCTCATCAAGACCATCTACGAGGCCATGCTGCTTGTGGTGATCGTGGTGCTGGTGTTCCTTCAGGGATGGCGGCCCGCGATCATACCGATCATCGCGATTCCGGTCTCGCTGGTCGGCACCTTCGCGGTGATGGCGGCGCTCGGCTTCTCCATCAACAATCTCACGCTGTTCGGTCTCGTTCTCGCCGTCGGCATTGTGGTCGACGACGCCATCGTGGTGGTCGAGAATGTCGAGCGACATCTCGAGCACGGCATGAGCCGGCGCGACGCCGCGCTGAAGACCATGGAGGAGGTCGGCGGCGCACTGGTGTCGATCGCGCTGGTGCTATGCGCGGTGTTCGTCCCCACCGCGTTCCTGGGCGGCATTTCCGGACAATTCTTTCAGCAATTCGCCGTCACCATTGCGGTTGCGACCGCAATCTCCTGCTTCTGCTCCTTGACGCTGTCGCCGGCGCTGGCCTCGCTTCTGCTCGTTCCGCACGAGGAGAAGCGGCCGCCGGCGCGCTGGAACCTTCTCGCACGTGGCTGGAACGCTTTCACAGGCGTCTTCAATCGCGTGTTCGACCGTCTCGCGCATGGCTATGCCGGCCTCGCCAATTTCGTGATCCGGCATTCAGTGGTGATGATCCTAATCTATGTCGTACTGATCGGCAGCGCAGGCTGGCTGATCGCGACCACGTCGCAGGGCTTCATTCCGGCGCAGGATCGCGGCTACGTCATTATCTCCGTGCAATTGCCGGGCGCGGCCTCGCTGGCGCGCACCACCGAGGTCGTGCGCGAGATAGAGCGGATCTCGCTGGATACGCCCGGCATCGTCCGCGTCGCCGCTTTCGCCGGCTTCTCCGGCGCCACGCGCACGCAGGCCGGCAACGCGGCGGCGCTCTTCCCGGTGTTCGACGAGCCCGAGGCGCGGATGAAGAAGGGATTGTCTGCGAACGCCATCACGATCGAGCTGCGCAAGCGCCTGGCCGCGATTCAGGGTGCCTTCATCATCGTGATTCCGCCGCCGGCCGTACCCGGCATCGGCACCGGCGGCGGCTTCACCATCCGCATCCAGGACCGCCAGGGTCGCGGGCCTGAGCTGCTCGCCGCGGCCACCGACGAGCTCGTCGCCGCGGCGCGCAAATCGCCCTTGCTGCTCGCTCCGACGGTGTTCTCGCCGTTCTCAGCCAACACGCCGCAGCTCTTCGTCGACATTGATCGCACCAAGGCGCAGAAGCTCGGCGTTCCTATTGCCAACATCAATGACACGATCCAGACCTATTTCGGATCGACCTATGTTAACGACTTCAACCTGTTCGGCCGTACCTATCACGTCACCGCGCAGGCTGATTTCCCGTTCCGCAAGGAGCCCAGCGACCTCGCGCGCCTGCGCACGCGCAACGCTTCCGGCGACATGGTGATGCTCGGCAGCGTGGTCGAGTTCAGGGACGTCTCGGGCCCCGACCGCGTCGCCCGCTACAATCTCTACGCAGCGTCCGAATTGCAGGGCGAGCCGGCGCCGGGCACCAGCTCGACTACCGCGCTCGACACCATCAAGAAGCTTGCCGACAACACCCTGCCGAGCGGATTCACCTTCGAATGGACGGACCTGTCCTACCAGCAGGTCACTGGCGGCAATGCGGGTCTCTATGTGTTCCCGATCTGCGTGCTGTTCGTCTACCTCGTGCTCGCCGCCCAATATGGCAGCTGGACCTTGCCGTTCGCGGTGATCCTGATCGTGCCGATGTGCCTGCTCGCCGCCACCATCGGCGTGCGGATCATGGGGCAGGACGTCAACATCCTCACCCAGATCGGCTTTGTCGTGCTGGTGGGGTTGGCGGCAAAGAACGCGATCCTGATCGTCGAGTTCGCCCGCGACATCGAGAAGGAGGGCAAGCCGCGGCTGGAAGCCGTGATCGATGCCTGTCGATTGCGCCTGCGGCCGATCCTGATGACGTCCTTCGCCTTCATCCTCGGCGTTCTGCCGCTGGTGATATCGTCAGGCTCGGGCTCGGAGATGCGGCAAGCCGTCGGCGTCGCCGTGTTCTTCGGCATGATCGGCGTCACCTTGTTCGGCCTGTTGTTCACGCCGATCTTCTACGTGGTGGTGAGGAATCTGGCGGAGGGGAAGAACGAGAAGAAGCCGAAGGTCGCGGCGTGATGTTCCCACAGCGTCGTCCCTGCGAAAGCCTGGATGACGGCGCATTATGGTGCCGCCCTTCATACTAACGACCAACATGCAATGGATGGGCAGGCGCGGGGTTCTTCACTAATATCTGCGCGATTTCAAAATAAAACACTGCTGGGAGCTAACGAATGAAATCAGCACTTTTGGCCGCCGTCGCAACCTCTGCCCTGCTGCTGGCGGCGCCAGCCTTCGCGCAAGGCGTCAAGATCGGCATTCTCAACGACCAGTCCGGCGTCTATGCCGACTACGGCGGGAAATACTCGGTCGAAGCTGCCAAGATGGCGATCGAGGATTTTGGTGGCGAAGTGCTCGGCCAGAAGGTCGAGATGATCACCGCTGATCACCAGAACAAGCCTGATCTCGCCACCTCCATCGCGCGGCGCTGGTACGACACCGACAACGTCGACATGATCACGGAACTGACGACGTCGTCGGTGGCGCTGGCCGTGCAGGAATTGTCGAAGGAAAAGAAGAAGATCGACATCGTGGTCGGTGCGGCTTCCTCGAGCATCACCGGCGCTGCATGCTCGCCCTACGGCTTCCACTGGGCCTTCGACACCCATGCGCTTGCGGTTGGCACCGGCGGCGCGCTGACCAAGGCCGGCGGCGACTCCTGGTTCTTCCTCACTGCCGACTATGCGTTCGGCTACGCGCTCGAGAAGGACACCAGCGAGATCGTCATCCATAATGGCGGCAAGGTGGTCGGCTCAGTGCGCGTGCCGCTCAACTCTTCGGACTTCTCCTCCTTCCTGCTTCAGGCGCAGAGCTCGAAGGCGAAGATCGTCGGTCTCGCCAATGCCGGCCAGGATACGACCAACTCGATCAAGCAGGCGGCCGAGTTCGGCATCGTGCAGGGTGGCCAGAAGCTGGCCGGTCTCCTGATGACTCTCGCCGAGGTGAACGGTCTAGGCCTGCAGGCGGCACAAGGCTTGGTCCTGACCGAAGGCTTCTATTGGGATCAGAATGACACCACGCGCGCCTTCTCCGAGCGCTTTTTCAAGCGCACCGGCCGGATGCCGAGCATGATCCATGCGGGCACCTATTCGGCGACGCTGAGCTATCTCAAGGCGGTCAAGGCGGCCGGCACAAAGGATACTGAAGCGGTTTCCAAGAAGCTGAAGGAGCTGCCGGTCGACGACGCCTTCGCCAAGGGCAAGGTGCTGGAGAACGGCCGCATGGTCCACGACATGTATCTGTTCGAGGTCAAGAAGCCCTCGGAGTCGAAGAAGCCGTGGGACTATTACAAGCAGCTCGCGGTCGTTCCCGGCGATCAGGCGTTCTTCACCGCCAAGGAAAGCGGCTGCCCGCTGACGAAGTAGGCTTCTTGTGTCCCGGACGCGGTGCAGCGCCTTTCGGCGGTGCACCGCAGAGCCGGGGCCCATGCTACTTCACGCTGTCGCCCCTACACCAGCCGCAGCACCAACGCTCCCAGCGCCCCCGCCCACAGCGCAATGGCGGCGATGCCCTGGATCATGAAGCCCGGGCCGCGTTTTGCGGCGGCCTTCGAATAGCCGATGAAATAGACGATACGGCCAGCGATCCAGACCGCGCCGATTCCCGCTGCGATCGCGTCGCCGATATAGATCGCGAACAGCCAGAGAGCCGGCAGGAAGATCGGCATCCATTCCAGCGTGTTCATCTGGATTCGGAACGCGCGCTCGAAATCCGGATGGCCCGACATTGCCGGCACCTTGACGCCGGTTTTGGTGCGCGAGCGTGACACGTTCATGGCTGTGGAGAAGTAGAACAGGATCGCCAGCAGCGTGACGAGGCCGGTGAGGTGATACATCGCTAATCCCTTTGAAGAGGTTCCGGTTCAATACCCGGTCAGCTCGAGATAGCCAACGCCGTCATGCGTGCCGGCAAAGCTGATCGGCCCTTCCCAATAGGAGAAGCCGGTCCCCATCCAGGCTTTTGGATTGAGCGGCTTGCAGAGGATCGAGAACGATCGCGAGGGGATCGCGATCTGCCATTCCACCGGCAGCTTGCGTCCCGCGACCTCGGCGGTCGCCTTCGGACTCATCTGGATGTCGTTGCCCGCGATCATTTGCGTGTCGCCGGCGGCGCTGATCCAGTTGCCGAACGGATAATCCTTGCCGCCCTTTTGGCGCAGCCGGTACAGCATCAGCTTGTCGCCCGACGCGAGATGCAGCGACAGCCAGTCCCAGCCGGTCTGGTCGGTGTCGAGCGGCTGACTGCTCCATTCGCGGTCCATCCAGGCCTGGCCGGAAACATCGAGCGTCTTTTCGTCGATGGTGAGCCTGCCGCGGGCGCGATAGAACGGCTGGCTGTAATAGTAGGAGGCCTGCCCGCGCTCCGACTTGCGGCTGTAGCCGCCATCGCCCTGCAATATCAAGGGACGATCGGCCTCTAACGTCAGCGCGTAACTGAAATCGGCACCCGAGGCCTTCAGCGTCAGCGGCGCCAGGGTTCGGTCGCCGATGCGCTCGGATCCGTTCATCGCCCAATCGTCGATCCAGGCCGCAAACGGCTTTGCCGTGACGCCGGCTTGGCCCACACCGCCGCGCGAAAACAGTTCGCTGAAGCGGTGGGTGTCGGCGCGCGTCACCGCGGCATGCGCCATCCAGATTTGCTGATTGGCCCAGCCCTCGCCTTGCGGTCCCGGCTGCGCTGCCTGGCGGAACAGCGTCCATTGCAGGCCGCAAGCCGCGCCGCCGGCATCGACGAGATTCGCCGTGAGATACCACCACTCGATACGAAACTCCGGGTGCGGCCCGTGATCGTTCGGAAAGGCGAACGTTTTCCCGGGCGTTACCTTCGCAAAGCCGTCGGCCGTCTCGCCGAGCCCGGCATAACCTTGCGCGCTGGCGCGGCGAACAGCCGCGAGCGCGGCGATGCCGCCGGCGAAAGTGCGCCGCGAAATCCTGTCAGCGCTCATTGGCAAACACCTTGACGAGGTTCGCCGGCTGCATCCGTGCCAGTCGGATCATCGGCAGCAGGGCGGCAAGCAACGCGGCGAGCAGCGCGACCGCGACCAGCTCGACCAATTGCAGCGGAAACACGTGGAACGGCAGCCGCCAGCCGAACGCTTTTACGTTGACGATCGCGATCAGGCACCACGCCACCAACAGTCCGAGCGGCACAGCCAAGAGCGACGTGAACAGCGCGGTCGACAGCGTCTTGGTCAATTCGATCGCGGCGAGGCGAGGCCGCGTGATGCCGATCGCCCAGAGCGGCGCGAGCTGCGGCAGGCGCGAGTTCGCCAGTGTCAGCAAGCTGGTCAGAAGCGCGATCCCGGCGACGCCGAGCGTGAACGCATTCAAAGCGGAAGTGACGGCAAAGGTGCGGTTGAAGATGCGGATGGATTCCGCTTTCACCGTCGCCTGGTCGGCGACGCTGCGGTCGTCGAGCGCAAATTGCTTCTGCAGCGCTGCGATCAGGCCGGGGATATTCTCCTTGGCGACAATGAGGCCGATCCGCGTCTGCGGCGTCTGCGGAAATTGCCGGATCAGCGCCGCGACATTCACCGCCAACTGTCCCTTGGGATTACCGTAGTCGGCATAGATGCCGACGATGTCGAGCTCCCAGGTCCCGCCCGGCGCCGGCACCTCCAGGACATCGCCGACGCGGACGTTGAGGCGGCGGCTCAGCTGCTCGCTGATGAAGGCGGCATTGCCGGGCACGAGCTGGGTCCATGCACGTGGCGCGGCCTCCAACAACGGCCAGCGCTCGCGATAGAGCGCGTGGTCGGGCAGGCCGAACAGCTCCACCGGCTGGCCCTGCACTTGCGTCTCGGCACGCCCGCCCGACAGGATCGCCTGGACATCGCTGCGCTCCTTCAGCCAGTTGCGGATCGCGATGGCTTTCGCATTATCGGAGGCGCTGATGTAGACGTCGGCTGCGAGCCGCCCATTGAGCCAACCGACAAAAGTGCGGCTGAACGTTTCCACCATCGTGGAGACGCCGACATTGACGGCGAGCGCGAGCAGCAGCGCCATCAGCGCCAGCGACAACCCGGAGAGCTGTTGCCGGCTGTCCGCCCAGAACCACAGCGCGAGCGGTTTTCGTGCACAACGCTGACCGACGAGCAGGATGAGTTCGAGGAAGGCCGGCAGGATCAGCGCCGCGCCGAGCATCAGTGCTGCCAGCACGCCAAAGCCCGCGATCAGCGACTGTCCGTACTGGAGCAGCAGCAGCGCGACCGCGAACACGGCGCATGCAGCCCCGCTCTGCAGGATCAGCCAGCGGCGCTGCCTCTGTTGCCAGGCGCGCGGCTGCGCGGTCGCCAGCACCGGCATCCTGACCGCCTTGATCAGGCTGGTCGCGGCCGCGACCAGCGCGCCGGCAATGCTGATGCCGATACCCGCGAGCCACCATTCGGAGCGTAGCGTGAGCTGTCCCGGGATTTGCGCGCCATAGAGCCCGCGCAGCGACGCCGCGACGTCGGGCAAGAGCGCGGCGGCAATGAAATAGCCGCACACCAGCCCGATCAGGCCGGCGACCAGCGCCAGTGCCACCAGTTCGACCACCAGCACAATGTTGACCAGTCGCGCCGAGGCGCCGCAGGCCCGCAGCGTGCGCAGCATCGGCAGCCGCTGTTCGAAGGCAAGACCGACGGCCGAATTGACGATAAAGAGACCGACGAAGAACGACAGCAGGCCGAACGCGGTGAGGTTGAGATGAAAGCTGTCGGTGAGGCGCTCCAGCTCGGTCTCCGCATTCGGCTCGACCCGCTGCAACTGGTCGCCGACGACGCTCGCCAATGGCGCGGGCTTGCCCTTCGGCTTGCCGATCAGAAGCCGCGAGATCTGGTCCGGCTTGTTCAGCAGCCGCTGCGCCACGCCGATATCGACCACCAGCACGTCGGGCACGAGCTGCGGCAGCACGCGCAGCGGCGGCAGTTTTGCGCCGTTGCTGATCGGTGGTGCCGCGCCTTCCTGCTCCTGCACATCGCTCAGCGTCTCCCGCGCCACCAGCGTCTGGCCCGGCGGCGCGATGAAGCTGCCGAGATCCGAAGCACCGAGGCGCGGCGCGTTGCCGACATCCGCCGGCAGCGTCACTGGCTCGATCCCGAGCAATCGCACCGAGCGTCCGTTGACCTGGACCCGTCCCTCCAGCATCGGCGAGACCGGCCAGCCGGCGCGGCGGAGCTTGACGAACAGCTCCTGCGAAAAGGTCGCGGCATCAGGTGCGACCAGCATCGCGGTGCGCGCGCCGCCGAAGGTCGCCGCGGCGCGGTCATAGGCGTTGCGTGCCTGCTGGTTGATCGCCTGCACGCCGCTCCACAGCGCGGTTGCCGAAATCAGCCCGATCAGGAGCGTCGCGAACTGCATCTTGTGGCGCCGCCAATGGCTGAGCAGCACGGCGAGGATCCAGAGCGCGCGCCTCATGCGATTCGGCCTGCATGCAGGATGACCTGGCGATCGAGTGTCGCAGCTAGATGCAGGCTGTGCGTCACCATCAGGAAGCCGCAGCCGGTGCGGGTGACGAGATCGCGCGTCAGGGCCAGCACATCCTCGGCGGTGGCCTCGTCGAGATTGCCGGTCGGCTCGTCCGCCAGCAGCAGCGAGGGCTTTGTCGCCAGCGCCCGGCCGATCGCGACCCGTTGCTGCTGTCCGCCTGATAATTGTTCTGGATAACGCTTGAGCAGGCTGTCGAGCCCGAGCCGCTCGATCAGCTCCCTGGACCAGGCTGCATCATGCCGGCCGGCGATCCGCGCCTGGAAGGCGAGATTGTCCACGACCGAGAGCGACGGGATCAGATTGAATTGCTGAAACACCAGGCCGATCCGATCGCGCCGCAGGCCTGCACGCTCCGCATCAGACAGCTTGGTGACCTCTGTGCCTTCCAGCCGGATCGTGCCGCCATCGGCAGCATCGAGCCCCGCGATCAGGTGCAGCAGCGTGCTCTTGCCGCTGCCGGATTCGCCGGTCAGCGCGACCCGCTCGCCGGCCTTGAGGTCGAGATCGACGCCGCGCAGCACGTGGACCGGCTCGCCGGCCGAAGAGAACGTCTTGGAGAGGTTTCGAATGCTCAGCACGATGAATGGCGCCGGACGGAATTAGCGGAATTGCTGCGTAGCACACTTGCTCCGGAAATGCCGGGTTGCGTTGGTCTCGAAGCCGTTGTTAGCTTCCAGGACGGTCAAATCAAAAAAGTGCCAAAAAGACGACGGGGGGAGAATCATGAGCGCTCAGGGAACGGCAGCGGTGGCGGGCAAGACGATGGGGACGCCAAAGGGGGCCTGGACGGTTACCTTTCTGCTGTTTCTGTTCATGCTGGTAAACTTCGCCGACAAGATCGTCGTCGGCCTCGCCGGCGTGCCGATCATGGCAGACCTGAATCTCCAGCCGGAGCAGTTTGGTCTGCTCGGCTCCTCGTTCTTCTTCCTGTTCTCGATTTCCGCCATCGTAGTCGGCTTCATCGTCAACAAGGTGCCGACACGCTGGGTGTTGCTCGCGCTGGCGGTGGTCTGGGCGCTGGCGCAGTTTCCGATGGTCGGCACCGTCTCGTTCACCACGTTCTTGATCTGCCGCATCGTGCTGGGCGCCGGCGAAGGCCCCGCCTTCTCGGTCGCCGCGCACGCGATCTACAAATGGTTCCCCGACGAGAAGCGGACGCTGCCGACCGCGATCCTGTCCCAAGGTTCGGCCTTCGGTGTGATCCTCGCGGTGCCGGCGCTGAACTGGATCATCGTCAACCATTCCTGGCACTATGCTTTCGGCGCGCTCGGCGTCGTCGGCCTGATGTGGGTTTGTGCTTGGCTCGCGTTCGGCCAGGAAGGCCCGCTGGAGGATACGCAGGCTCTGGCAGCGACCCAACCGAAAATCCCCTACTTGCGCCTTCTAACCTCACGCACCTTTCTCGGCTGCGTGATCGCGACCTTCGGCGCCTATTGGGCGCTGTCGCTCGGCCTCACCTGGTTCACGCCATTCATCGTCAAGGGCCTTGGGTTCACGCAGAGCCAGGCCGGCTTCGTCTCGATCCTGCCCTGGGTGTTCGGCGCCACAATCGTTATTCTCACGGGCTGGATCTCGCAGGTGATGAATGCGCGCGGCTATACCACGCGCATTTCGCGCGGCGTGCTCGGCTCGGTGCCGCTGATCATCGGCGGTCTGATCCTGGCGACGATGCCGCATGCGCAGGGCGCGGGCTTGCAGATCGCGCTACTCGTCGTCGGCTCGGGCCTGTGCGGCGCAATCTATGTCGTTTGCCCGCCGATGCTCGGCGAGTTCACGCCGACGTCGCAGCGCGGCGCGATCCTCGCGATCTATGGCGCGCTCTACACGCTCTCCGGCATCATCGCGCCGAACGTCATGGGCGCCGTGATCCAGCGCTCCGGCAGCATGCTCGACGGTTACATGACCGGCTTCACCATCAACGCGGCGGTCATGGTCGGCTCCGGTCTGCTCGGGCTGCTCCTGCTCTGGCCGAACACGGAAAGGGCCAGGCTGACCGGTAGTGCAGCCCCGCAAGCTGCGCCGCTGAAGAGCGCGGTATCGGCGACGTAAGGAGCGCGCCGCTCGTTCCAACCAACACTCTCGTTCCAACCAACACTGTCGTCCCGGCCTCGTGCGCAATTGCCCATTAGGCCGGGACGATACCGGAGATAGAGGCAGCGCCTCCGCGCCTTAGCGCTACTGCATCCCCTGCGCACCCCGAATCAACTTCCCCGGCCGTCTTCCCGTGGCCTCGCCCTGCCGTCGCGTCACCACGCCCGACACGATCGTCGCCTCATAACCATCGACATCCTGCAACAGCCGCCGTCCGCCGACCGGCAGATCGTAATGCACCTTCGGCGGATGCAAATGCAGCCGGTCGTAGTCGATCACATTGACGTCGGCTTTATAGCCGGGAGCGATCAGCCCGCGATCGGTGAGGCCGACCGAGAGCGCGGTCTTGCGCGATTGCGCGGCGACCACGAACGGGATCGTCAGCTGCTCGCCGCGCTTGCGGTCGCGTGTCCAGTGCGTCAGCAGATAGGTCGGAAAGCTCGCGTCGCAGATGATGCCGCAATGCGCACCGCCGTCGGAGAGGCCGGGCACCGATTGCGGATCGATCAGCATCTCGCGCGTCGCGTCCAGATTGCCGTCGGCATAGTTGAGGAACGGCACGTAAAGCATGCCGCGGCCGTCGTCCGACAGCATCGCCTCATAGGCGAGCTCCTCCGGCTGCCGGCCCTGCTTGCGCGCCTGCGGGCCCAGCGCGTTCTCCGGCGGCTGCTCGTAATCGGGGGGATCGCCGAGCAAGAACATCTTGTCGTAGTTGGGACGGAAGAACAGCGGATCGTCGGTCGCGGTCGCCGTCTCGCTCAAAATTGCCTCGCGCACCTCGCTATGATGCAACCGCGCCAGCCGCTCCTTCAGCGGCAGATGCGCGATCGCCTTGTAGCTCGGATGGGTCTGGAACGGGTTTCGCGACAGCTCGAGCCCGAGCAGGAGGCCGACGGGCCGCGCGGCGATCTGCGCGGTGATCGAGAGGCCACGCTTCGCTGCCGCATTGATCTCGTCCAGCGTCTGGCGCCAGCGCTGCGGCGCCTTGTCGTTCTGCGTGATCGAGAACGAGATCGGGCACTTCGTGGCGTCAGCCACCCGCAGCATCATCGGCAAGTCTTCGTCGATGGTGGAGAGATCGAGCACGAATTGCAGAACGCTGCGTCCCTCACGATGCATCGCGCCCGCAATCGCTGTGAGCTCGTCCTCGCCGGCCTTCAGCGTCGGCGTGAAATCGCCGGTCGAGGTGCGGTGGTTGAGGGTGCGAGAGGTCGAGAAGCCCAGCGCGCCCGAGCGCACCGCCTCGCCCGCGAGCTTTGCCATCGCCGCGTTGTCTTCCGCCGTTGAAGGATCGCGGCGCGCCCCGCGCTCGCCCATGACATAGACCCGCAGCGCCGCATGCGGCAGCTGCGCGCCGACATCGATGTCGAAATCGCGCTTTGAGAGCCATTCCATGTAATCCGGAAAGCTCTCCCATGCCCAGGGGATGCCGGCGCTCAGGACAGGCTCGGGAATGTCCTCGACGCCTTCCATGAGCTGGATCAGGCGGGTGTGGTCGGCGGGCTTGCACGGCGCAAAGCCGACGCCGCAATTGCCCATGATCGCGGTGGTGACGCCGTTCTGCGAGGACGGCGTCATGTCCTGGCTCCAGGTGACCTGGCCGTCGTAATGGGTGTGAACGTCAACGAAGCCCGGCGTGACGAGCTTGCCGCGCGCGTCGATCTCGTCCCGTCCCTTTGAAGCGACCTTTCCGATCTCGCTGATTCTGCCGCCGGTGATGGCGACGTCAGCCTCGAACAGCTCGCCGCCGCTTCCATCCGCGACCGTGCCGCCGCGGATCACGAGATCAGGGTTGCTCATGGTGTTTCTTCCCGGTTTGTTGTTGTTTCTTGTCGTCCCCGCGTTGCAGCTACGCTTTGGCTTGCCGCTTCCGCTCCGTAAACGGCGATAGCACGACCGTCGCCAGCATGAAGATCACCGAAGCCCCGAACACCCAATGCGGCGCGCTCTGGTCCATGATCCAGCCGAACAACAACGGACTGACGATGCCGCCGAGATTGAAGCCGGTGGAGACGATGCCGAAGGCGCGGCCTGCCGCGCCGGGAGGTGCTGCATTGCGCACCAGCATGTCGCGCGAGGGTGCGATCACGCCGGAGAGGAAGCCCGCCATCATCATCGCGGCCGTCAGGATCCAGCCGGGCAGCGTCACCAGCGCGATCAGCAGCACGATCAGCGCGTTCGCAGCGAAGCAGGCGGCGGCGACATAGCCGTGGCGCTCGGTGTGGTCGGCAAGGAAGCCGCCCGCGAGCACGCCGACGGCGCTTGCACCGAGGAACGCGGTGAGCGCGACATTGGCTGCGGAATAGGTCGCGCCATAGCCACTCATCAGCGCCACCACGCCGAAATTGTTGATGCCGGCCACCGACAGGCTGAGCAGCATGAACAGCGCCGTCAACGTGATCAGCGCCGGCGTGATGACGGCCTGCTTCGGTGCGTTCTCGTTGCCCGGCTTTGACTTGTGCGCGCCGGCATCGGGAATGTTCATGGTCACCAGCAACAGCGCGACCAGAACACCGATCGCGCCCGATGCGATCAGCGCACCGCCACCGCCAGACACCGTGACGAGCGCAGCAACGATTGCGGGTGCGACCGCGCCACCAAAATAGCCGGCAAAAGTGTGGATCGAGAACGCACGGCCCATCCGCGCTTCGTCCATGTGCTCGGCGAGGATGGCGTAATCGGCGGGATGGTAGACGCTGTTGGCGAGCCCGAGCAGCACGGCGCAGGCGATCAACGAGGTGTAGCTCAGGTGCAGGCCGAGCAGGATCAGCGCGATCCCGCCGAGGGTGAGGCCGCCGAGCAGGATCTTTCGCGCGCCAAAATGGTCGACGAGATAGCCGGTCGGCGCCTGCGTCAGCCCCGATACCACGGCGGACACGGTAAGCGCGAAGCCGAGTTCGACATAGCCGACGCCGAGCTGGCTTTTCAGGAACGGGAACAGCATCGGCAGGACCAGCAGATGAAAATGGCTGACCCAATGCGCGATCGAAATTCCGGTCAGCGTGCGTAGCGCGCTGTCCGCCTTGCCTTGCTGCGGTGCGGCAAGAACGTCAACCATTGCAGTTCCGTTTCACGTCACTTGGAGACGCGCAAACTATCGGGGACAGCGGTTATTTGTCCATGAACGCAGGCGCATGGCAGGTAGCAGAGGTGACTGGCTGCGATCTCGATCATTCAGCGGTCGTAGGGCGAACATCACCCCCTCACAACGGCTCATCGTCATTCCCATGGCGATCACGCTTCGGTGTAGCAAAATCGCCGTCTTCGTAATCGTCGTCGATCTCGCGCGGGGGCGGAGGCTGCTTTGCCTTGTTCTCGGCCGTCTTGGTCTTCGTTTTTGGCGGCTCGCTCGGCTTGCCGATCTTGGCCATGGCTGCTCCCGGATGGTGATGCTGCATCCGTCCTAGCCCGACTATATGGGCGGTTCCTGATCTATCTCAAGAATGGCGGCGAGGCCGTCGTCAGTGCACCACCGGCCCGCCGGCCTTCTTCCAGGCATCGATCCCCCCGGCGATATGCGCGGTGTTGGTGAGCCCGGTCTCCTTGGCGGCGGCCACAGCCATCGCCGAGCGTTCGCCGAAGGCGCAGAAGAACACGACGCGGCGGCCGGTGGCGGCCGCGACCTCGCGCAGCATGCCGCCGGGCTTGAGGCTGTCTTCAATTGATGGATAGGGCGTATGCAGCGCGCCTTCGAGCATGCCGTGCTTCATCCGCTCATTGGTCTCGCGCAAATCGACCAGCAGGATGTCGGGCCGGCCGAGCGAGCGGATCGCCTCGATGGCGCTGAGCGCGCGGCCCTCTTTCTCGAGCACCTCCTGATGCAGGCCGACATGCATGTTGGCGGGCACTGCGACGTCCATCATCTTCGGATTGGGCAGCTTCAGATTGGCCATCAGCTCGATATAGTCGTCGACTGAGCGCACCTGAAGCCGCGGATTGTAGCGCTTCTCCTCGCCGATGGTGGAGACGGTGTCGCCCTTGTAGTCATGCGCCGGGAACACCATCGTCTCGTCCGGCAGCTTCAGCAGCCGATTGAAGATCGACTCGTATTGTGCGCGCGAAGATCCGTTCTGGAAATCGGTGCGGCCGGTGCCGCGGATCAGGAGCGTGTCGCCGGTGAAGACGCGGTCGCCCATCAGATAGGAATAGGAATCGTCGGTATGGCCGGGCGTGTACATCACGTCGAGCGACAGGCCCTCGATCGTCACCTTGTCGCCGTCGGCAACCCGCATCGCCACCACGTCGGCCTTGGTCTGGTCGCCCATGACGGTCATGCAATGGGTGCGGTCGCGCAGCTCGCCGAGCCCCGTGACGTGGTCGGCGTGCAGATGCGTGTCCACCGCCTTGACCAGCTTGAGGTCGAGCTCGCGCAGCAGCTGGCAGTAGCGGTCGACCTTCTCCAGCACGGGATCCAGGATCAGCGCCTCGCCGCCGGGGCGGCTCGCCAGAAGATAGCTGTAAGTACCCGAAACACTGTCGAAGAGCTGGCGGAAGATCATGACGAGACCCGGCGTGAACTACCTCGAAATTCTACTACACTTCGGGCCAAAAAGAGAAGTAATTGACTGTCTAAGTAAGGTAATTTAGAAGATTTTTATTCCCGCGATGGGCGGGTGGGCGTCACCTCAGCCACCGCTGTCATTCCCCGCGAAGGCGGGGAATCCAGTACGCTGCGGCCTTTCCGTACCCCTCGCGGTCTCGGAGTCCTGGATCGCCCACCGCGGGCGATGACACCGAGTGTGCCGCGACGTTTTGCCCCGACAAAAGGCTCAGGGCCGCACCACCGTGTACCCGTTCTCGCTGAGAAACAGGATCTGCCCGACCCCGACTTGCACCGGTATCGCCGCGGGAATGAACTCCGGCCGCTTGCCCGTCTCCCGCTCGATCGTGTCGACGGTGTTGAGGCAGATGTCGAAGCGTACGCCTTGCGCGATCAGGCTCTCGACCTGCTTGCGGCGCTCGCTGCCTGACAACAGCAAATCGATGCCGGGACCGAACGCCACCACCTCGATCGCAATTTTGTCGGGGTCGTAGGCCTTCAGCAAATTGTTGGCGACGCTCAGCACCAGCGCCTGCTTCTTGGCATCGCCATCGGAGAGCTGCAACACGACCTTGTGCTCCGCGAACGGCTTGTCCTGGAGCGGCACCTGCTGCGCGTAAGCGAGAGGCGTAGTAGCGAAGGCGAGCAGCGCCAGCAGCATCGCGGATAAGATCTGCGATCGCATCATCCCTGTCCTGCAATACCTGGATTGCCCTCGACGCCTTTCAGCGTAACGCCGGAGCCGAGCCGCTCCTGTAACATCCGGCCCGAGCGCAGATATTTGGCGACGACCTCCCACACCGGCGCGCCTTGCTGGCCGTTGACGGAGGCCCAGCCCGCGACCTTGTAGCGGTGGTTTGCGGAAACCGCCTTGCCGCCATTGAGCTTCAGCTCGGAGATGCGGCTGCCGATCGCAGCCGTCGGCGTGCAGGTGTAGCTGAGCCCGCCGGCGCGCACCATGTCGCCGCCCTGCTGGTAATAGGGATCGGCATTGAAGAGATTGTCGCAGATGTCTTCCAGCACGTCCTTGATCTGCGTGCCGGTCATCTCCTGCACATAGGTCTCGGGATAACTGATCGCGGTTTCCGCAAGCAAATCCTCCATGGTCAGCGCCTGGCCGGACAGCGCGGTGACGCCCCAGCGGAAGCCCGGCGACAGCGCGACCTCGGCATCGAGCTCGCTGCGCAGCGCGGTGCAGATCAGCTCGTCGACCGGGCCGGCGAAATTGTCGCGGCGATACAGCAGGCGGTCGGGCGTTGCGATCTTCTCCGACCAGTCGGTGACGAAGGGCGCCCGCAACCGGCCGATCAGTTCGGCCATCCCGGGATCGGGTTTCAACAGCTCGGAATAGACCGGCAGCAAATGATATTTGATATCGCTGACCTTGCCCTTGTCGAGCGCGAGGTCGAGCACGGCCAAAAATTTTCCGTTGGAGCCGGCGTTGGTGACGAGCGTGGTGCCGCTCGCGTTCTTCACCGCGATCGGCTGCGGGATCGCATCATGGGTGTGGCCGCCGAGAATGACGTCGATGCCGGTGACGCGGCTTCCGAGCTTGAGATCGACGTCCATGCCGTTGTGCGACAGCAGGATGACTGCGTCGACCCTGTCGGTGCCGCGCAAGCCATCGACATGCTTCTGGAGCTCTTCCTCGCGGATGCCGAAGGTCCAGTCCGGCGTGAACCGTTTGGGATGCGCGATCGGCACGTATGGAAAGGCCTGGCCGACGATCGCGACGCGATGGCCGCCTAGCTCCTTGATCACCGAGGGCTTGAACACGCGCCCCGTCGCCTTGTCGAAGGCGGGCGCGTCGTTGAATGCGGCTTCCTCGGTGAGAAAAACGTTCTGCGCCAGGAACTCGCCCTTGAAGCGCCTGAGATTGTCGCGCAGCGCCTGCTCGCCATAGGTGAATTCCCAATGCCCGGTCATCGCCTCGATACCGAGCAGGTTTGCGACCTCGACCATGTCGCGGCCCTGCATGATGTTGGTGAGCCCCGTGCCTTGCCAGAGATCGCCGCCGTCAACGAGCACGGAGTGCTTTTCTCCGGCATCGCCGCGCAGGCGGTCGATCAGCGTCTTCAGATGGGCGAAGCCGCCGAGCTTGCCGAAGCGGCCTGCGGACTTCTCGAACTCGAAGCAGCTGAAGGCATAGGCATCCGCGCTGTCGGGCCGGATGCCGAAACGTTCGAGGAAGGCGCGGCCGACCAGATGCGGCGGCCGCCCCGCCATCTCGCCGATGCCGATATTGACGCTGGGCTCGCGAAAATAGACCGGATTGAGCTGCGCATGCGTGTCGGTGAGGTGAAGGACGCGCGCATTGCCGAACCGTTCGAGGTCGTAAATGCTCGCGGCCTCGGCTCCGCGCGCAAGCCGCGGCAGGCTGAGCGATGCGGCGGCGAGGCCAGCATTCTTCAGGAAATCGCGGCGGCGGATCGCCATCCAGAAATTCTCCGCGCCCTCTAATGGTCGCAAGGCTGTTGCACGAGCGAACAGTCTAGCGGATTTCCATCGCCTTCCAGGCTTCTTTTTCGGAAATGGCCTGGAAGATCGACGCCTTCGCCAGCGCCTCGGCCTGCTTGGCTGCGGCCACGGCGCGGTCGAAATCGCCGCCATCGCCCGCCTTCTTGGCCGCGGCCAGCGCCGAGACGGTCACGGTCCATTGGTGGCGCAAGCTGGCGGCCTCCTTCGATGCGGCTTCGGCGGCGGAATAGGCCGTCTTGTAATCCGCCTCATTTGCCGCGCGCGCCGCCGGCGCGAGGCCCAAGGCGAGCAGCATGGCGAGAGGAAGTGACCGCTTCATGGCCGCGCTCCCGGGCCCGATATCGGCAGGCCGTTGGCGACGTAGGACAGGAAATACTCGACGTCGCGATATTCATCCGCCTGCGGCTCCAGCGGAACCGCACGGGTCTGGCTGTTGCAGGTGACGAAGCGGCGGGTGGTCGTGCCCATGCCGCTCCATTCGGAGCGGTAGATCGGCATCGCGTTCAAGATGCCCAGCGCCGGCGCCAGGATCTCGGCGCGGATGCGCTCGCCCGGGCTCTGCACATGGCAGCTCGCGCAGGAGAAATTCATCTGGCCACGTCGGGTGTAGAAATACCGCTTGCCGTTCTCGAACGCCGCGAGCGCGCGGGGATCATCGGGAATCTTGATGTCCATCGGCTTGCCGCGCGAGGTGAAGGCCATGTACGCCGTGAGCGAGGCCATCTCGTCCTTGACGTAGGAATAGGGCGCCTCGCCATTGGCCTCGCGGCAGCGGTTGAGCGCCAGCTCCAGCGTGACGACGTTGCCTTCCTTCTCGTCGAAGTAAGGATAGTTCTGGCGGACGCCGATGCCGCCGTTCGGGAAGCAATCGGCATAGGTCTTGCCGTTCTTGAACGGGGTCGCGAACATTTCCTTGCCGGCGTCGAGCGCGAACTCGTAAGGCGGGAATTCCTCCTTCTCCTGCCACTGCCGTTTCATGTCCTCGTTCATGGAATAAGGACCGTTGACGAAATCCTCGTGCTTCACGGTCGGAAACTTCTGGAAGAAGAAGTTCTGGAACGCTTTCGCATCGGCAATGGGATCGACCTTGTCGGCCGCGACCACACGCGGAGAGGCGAGGGCGAACGCGACGAGCGCGGCACTCAACGAGCCAAGCAGGAGAGAGATGCGGGCCTTCATCACGCGATCTTCGCGGTGGTGGTGTCCGAGCCACCCTTGTTGTCGGTCCAGGAGATCTTGAGATCGTCGCCCTTCTTGGCGCCCTTGAAGCTGAACTTGACGTAGGGGTCCTTGGAAATGGCGGTGCCCCAATCGGCGACGAAGACGTCCTTGCCGTTACATTCGAACTTCAGCTCCTGGATGTAATGCGCGGGGATCAACTCGCCCTTGGCATCCTTGACGAAGCCGGTATCCATGGGATGCTGGATCAGCGCCTGAACCTCGGTGATGTCGCCGTTGGCGGTGGCGCGGACGCGAATGCTGGATGCCATGTCGAACTTCCTCGCTTAGCCGCCGCAGCCGCCGACGGTGACTTTGACTTCCTTGGTCGCGCTGTAGAGCTTGCCGTCGGCCTCCACGATTGCGACGACGTTGGTGGTCTTGGCCATCTTCAGGCGGTTGGCGACACCAGGGATCGTGCCTTCGGGAATCTTGTAGCTCGCGGCCAGTGCGCTCGGGTTCTCGGCCACGAAGAACGAGATCGAGGTGACCTTGTCGAGCGTCGTCGTCACCGAGATCGGCACGACGCCGCCGTTCTCGGCGATCTCGGGGGCATCCAGCTTGACTTTGTCGGACGGCTCGGCGGTCCTGCCGTAGAGCGCCTTGATGGCGTCCGCTTCGCTCTTCTGCCTGAAGGCCTCTTCCGGATATTTGTCGTTGGCCGCGGCGCGCGCGGGAGCGAACGGCAGATTGCCGAGGCCGAGCAGCGCGACCGAGGCCGCGCCCTGGAGGATCAGGCGCCGCGTCGCGCGTGGGCCGGTGAGTGCGGTCATCTCAGGTCTCCTGGCGTGCCGGCGGTCACAGGGTTTGCAGGAAATCAACGATCGCGCTGATCTCCTGTTCGGTCAAAATCCGGTTCCGGCCGAACGGCGGCATCATGGTCTGCGGATTACGCTTGGTCTCGTCGAAGATGATCGCGGTCAGCTCGTTGCGATCGGGGTACTTGGCCTTGAGGTCCTTCAGTTCCGGCCCGATCGTTCCCGGCAGGTCGCCACTCTTGATGACGTGGCAGGTCAGGCAATTGCCCTTGCCGCGGTCGAAAGCGAGTTTCTGGCCCTCGGTCACGGCGGATTGCGCCCGTACCGGGGTCGCGGCCGCCAAGAGCCCCAAGGCGGCCAGCGCAACGAGCAGGGCGGGTTTGCAGGGAAAGGCGGTCAAGGCGTCGTCCCGAAACATGATCTGGTGTACCAAAGATAGTGCTCAAAAGCACACCCGGCTCGTTCTGACAATCAAGACTATGCAGGCCGCAAAATGGAGTTAATATCTTCTGCATTGCAACTTAAGGAGCTAGTTCGTCCGTAAGGCCTGTTGGGGCCAGTCATTTTTTCTCGGGCGCTTGGCTCTGATCGCGTTTTCGTCTGCTTCTTCTTTTCCGGGGACTTCAATTGGCTGAATATGTCGTCGAATTTGGCAGGGACGGCGGGCGGGTCGAGTCGGATGGCCGCCTCGATGCACCTGCGTTTCATCGCAATCACGAATCGCTCTGGGCGGTATTGGAAAAGCATCTCGCCGGCTGCACCGGCGACGTGGTCGAGCTCGGCAGCGGAACCGGGCAGCACGTGGTCCACTTCGCCCGCCACACGCCCGGCCTGATCTGGTGGCCCAGCGATCTCAACCAGCGCCACCTCAAGAGCATCGAGGCCTGGCGCGTTCATGCCGGCCTGCAAAACATCCGCTCGCCCTTGCGGATCGATCTCACGGATCCCGACTGGTGTCCGGAGATGACGAGCGGGCAGGGGCCGACAAGTCTTGCCGCCGTGTTCTGCGCCAATGTCATCCACATCGCGCCATGGGAGGTCGCCGAGGGCCTGTTCGCCGGCGCCGGCCGCTATTTGCGGGCCGACGGCAAGCTGTTCCTCTACGGCCCCTTCAAGCGCGACGGCAAGCACACCGCGCTCAGCAATGCCGTGTTCGACACATCCTTGCGTGAAGGCAATCCCGACTGGGGCGTGCGCGACATCAGCGACGTCGAGAGCCTCGCACGCGGCGTAGGTCTTCGCCTCGTCGATACGATCGACATGCCGGCGAACAATCTGACGCTGGTGTTTTCGCGTGACCTCACGGTTTGATGTAGCTCCAGCCCTGCTCCTGCAGCTCCATAACGCGGACGACGCCGGATTTAACAACCGTCGCCTGAGCAATCAGGTTGATGTCCTTGTTCTCCGCCTTACGCATATTTTCCTGGGTGTTTCCGCAGGCCTTGAAAGAAATTTCGGGATGGCTCATCGCGAGCACCTCGATGCGCGGCTTTACCGGCGAAGTGTCATCGCGCAGCATGTGAAGGCCGGGGCCAAAGGTGACGACCTCGATCGACACAGCCTCACCGAGCTCGCGGTAGTATTGCGCGACGTTGGTTGCATTGTTGAGTACCAAGTTCATCATCGCGGGTTCGTTGGAATTCACTTGCAGGATCAGCCGATGCGACTTGTTGGCGATCTCGGGTCTTGTTGCTTGAGCCAGCCGCGTCTCACTCGCGGGGGCCCGGTCAATTGTTTGATTCTGCGCCGGCTTTCTCGCCTGCCTGTGTCCGCCCGGGTGCTTCTGATTGCTCGCTACGCTCTCACTCGCCTGCGGGATCATATGGTTGTCCGACTCGGCCTGGACGTTTGGCCCGACCAGGAACATCATCGCCAAGCCGCTGATGACTGCGATTGCCGACTTCAGACTGATCATCTTGTTTCTCCCCGCTCCATGACCATCACCCTCCTGGTCTGGCGACGCTATGTGGCCATTTGCACGCAGCCGCCATTTTTTCACGCACGTTCTTGAATCCGCCGAGCCGGAACTGTCCCTCTTGCACCGCGCCGGTGCGGCTGGAAAGACGCACAATGATGCTACCGTCATCGGGTAATGACTTCAGCAATTGCACGACATCGCCTCCCAAAGCGATTCCAGACCCGAACGACGGCGAGGCGGCCGCAAGTTGAATTGGCGGATCCGCATTGAGTCGATAAGAGACAGCATATTCGTTGGCGCCGCGTGAGAGCGCCGGTCCCGCGATCATGACTTCCGTGCGACCTTTGCGGCAGTGGATAGCGAGTTGCATCGCGGCGCCGTTCGGGCCGCTGACAGAAGAGATGGTGGCGGTGACGACCGGTGAATAGTCGACCGGCGATGTGGTCTCGCTGACCAGCCAGCTATCATCCGTCCCGCGCCGTCCAGGCGGTGGACTCTTAGGTGACAAATCTTGCATACACTCCAGCTGTGCTGATCCCTTCATCGCCGAACATGCCCCGCGTGTTTCCATGGAATCGCTCGTGCTTTGCGCGTACGCGATTCCGCAGGCAATGTTGAAGGCGACGGCGAGTGGAGGAGCAGCAGTCTTCATGGCGGCGCCTGTGCGCTGCGCGCTTTGCGGTCTAGCCATTCCTGCGCGGCTTGGAAGCGGGTGAGACCGGGGACGGTTGCCGCGAGATTGATCGACCGCCATTTCGGGTCAAAGCCGGGCGCCTGCAGGCGATCGACGCGCGAGAACAGGTACTCGACAAGGCGCGCCACGCGTTGATAGCGGTTCGAGCGCGGCGGCCAGTTGAATGCAACAAGTGCTGTCGGCACCGCGATGGTCGAGACCCGCTCACCCTGCTTGATTAGATTGGGGTACTCATTTGCGTCCAAGGTCGCGGGCAGATAATAGTCCTCGAACTTCCTGTCGTAATGGACTGGGAGAAACTTGAAGCCCGCCTCCCAGCGGCCGCGCACGAAGGCGTCGACGGGTTTCGATGTGATGAACACGACGGCCGACATCTCTCCTTTGCGCATCTGCTCCAGGGCAACTTGATGCGGAATGAACGCCTTGTCGATCTCGATGCCGAGACGGCTAAAGATCAGCGGTCCTGAATAGGCGGCTGCAGTGCCCTGGGTATTGAAGTTCACTTTCTTTCCGGCAAGATCCTGCAGGCTTGTGATCTCCGGTCGCACGAAGATGTGCAGCTCAGACGGGAAAAGATTAAGCAGATAAGTGATGCGACTTTGGATCTGCGGTACCTGAAGCTTGTATTCATCGAGCGCGTCGGAATTGATGATGGCGGTATCGACACCACGCAAATAGAGCAGCGCATTAAGATTGTCGGTAGCGCCTCGGGTGACGATCGGGAGCAGATGCAGGTCTGCACCGTCGTCAACGACCCGGGCCATTTCTGCGGCGAGACGGATCGGCGCGCCCTCGAGCAGGCCGCCGGCAAGGCCGACCGTCCAGGCGTTCATTCGGTCTTTTTCGTTCACTTGCGGGAGTGGCCGTCGGACGAATTGTGCATCGCCCGTGGAGTTTTTCCCAGTTTGTGCTTTCAGGCAGGCCGGCTGAAGCAGAATGGCCATTGGCACCAGCGCGGTGACCAGCAGCAGCAAGAGTGACCTTGGCACCTTGTTCATGTCGTTCCCTTCTCGATCGCCATCGCAGCCTTTCGTTCTGCAACAAGACTCAGGGATGCAACGCATCCAGCCGTTCCTTGGCCTCGCGAATGCCGCCTCTCTGTGCCTTGGCGTAGAGTTCTCGCGCCTTGACCGCTTCGCTGCGCGTTCCATAGGTACCCCAGGCCGACAAAACCGCAGGATCATATGTTTCCGCGAGCATGAAACTTGCTCGTGCAATGTCCTTCTCAACCGCGAGCTCAAGCACAATTCGCGCTGCACCAATATTTCCCTGATCGAGCAATTCCCTGGCGCGCGGGATCAATCTGGCCTCCACCTCGTTTTGCTCTGAAACTATCAGCGGCTCCGCTGAGGTCACTTTCACGTTCTGCGTCGTCGGCAACATCGAGCCTGCAGGTGGTTGCTCCGGGCCGCGCTCATCGGGGCGCCCTGCCGATGCGTGGTCCCTCTCCCTGGCGTCGGCCCTGCTCCGCTCCTGCTGCAGCGACTGCCGCAAATCGGCGATCTCTCGGCCCGCTGCCAGTCCCTGCTGCGAAGCCGCATCGGCCGCCTCACGCAATTGCACGTTCCGGCTTTCGATTTCGCGGCGCATTTCGGTAAGCTTACTCGCCAGCGTAGCGGCGTGCGCTCTGGCTTCTTCGAGTGCGCGGCGTTGTTGTTCGGCGTCGGCCGTTACCGCTCGCGCCGCTTTGGCCTCTGCGACGAGAACGGCGCTCCTTTCCCGTTCCTGCTGCAGGGACTGCCGCAATTCCGCGATCTCCTGTCCCTTTAGATCGCTTTGCTCAGCTGCCGCACCATCCGGCGTGAGCGGTCCGCGAGGTATTCCGGCAAGTTCACTCGCGAGTGCCGCGGCGCGTGACTGTGCCTCGTGGCGTTGTTGCACAGCGGTCGCGGTCGCTGCTTGCGCGGCGTTCACCTGCTTCTCGAGCACGGCGCTCCTGTCCCGCTCCTTCTCCACTGACCGTCGCAGTTCTGCGATGTCCTGAGCCGCCGCATCTCTCTGCTGCGCAGCGATAGCCTCCGCGTCGCGCGATTGTTGGTTCCGCGTCTCGATCTCGCTGCGGGTTCCGGCGAGTTCGTCCACGAGCGCGGCGCTGTGAGCTTGCTCCTGTTGAAACGATTGCCGCAGCTGCTCCGTGGCCATTTCAGCCGCCTGCGTGCGCTGGACCGCCTCGTCAAGCTCCTTGCGCGCCCCGGCCAGTTCGCTGGCGAGTGGATCACTGCGGGGAGAATCGTCGACGAGCTGCTGCCGGCCCGTGCTTGCCGGCGCCGCCAACACCGGGGCTCCAATCGTTTCTGGCTGAGGTGCTGCTTGCGAATTGGTCGCGGTTTCCGCCTGCCGACCGAGGCTGACGACACTTTCGCCGTCGATGCGCGTCGCCTCCTGAGCCGTTCGAGCGTTGAATGGCTCGAACACACCGAGCAGGGTTGCTCCCACGAAGATTGCGAGGATCAAGATCACAGACGCCGCGAGCGAACTGCCTGACGGCTCATCCTCTGGATCGACATCCTCGGTTGCGGGATACCAATGGGTCGGCGCGATGTCGATCGGAGAGCCGTCCGTCCAAACCCATTTGCCCTCCTCGCACGACCAGTGGGCGGCCTCAACAGCCCCGGCCGCATCTTCCACCCAGATGTCTTCTCCGTTCCTCGGCGCAATATCAATTGGGCGGCGCATGCATCACGCCTCTTTCAATAACAACTACAATGGCGTGATTAATCGGCCTTGTCGCATGGTTTTGGTACTCATCGAATTAATTAATGTCATAGAATAAATAAGATAGCTGAATTAAATATATAACACATAATTTCAATGCAAAATCAAATTAAATTCTCCGCCGCTCCGGCTCGCCGCGCGGGGGTAGGGTTATCGCATATGGGCGAGGACGGAGAGGAGGAAGTCGTTATTCCACCTCGCCTGCAGCAGCGGTGCCATATGCGATTCCCCTATGCCTGCGGGGAGGGCTGGGGAAGGGCTGCGGAAAGGGTGTTTCCGCAACGGGGTACCCCCTAGAGGATAAAACCCTCACCCGGCGCGCGGGACGATGCTTCGCATCGCCCGGGACGCGCCGACCTCTCCCGCAACCGGGAGAGGTGCACCACTTGCTGGGCGGCGTGCGCTGAACTCAGGCAAGAGGCGATCACGCCTCGCCGTCCTCCCACCCGATCTTGTTCTTCAAGAACCGGAAGCCGAGCACCTCGAAGCCGGCGCGCTCCTTGTTGTCCTTGCCGTAGCCGTGGCCGCCTGCTTCCGGTTCGTAGAACCAGGCTTCATAACCCATCGCCTGGAGCTTTGCCGCCATCTTGCGCGCATGCCCGGGATGGACGCGGTCGTCGCGCCGCGTGGTGGCGATCAGGATCGGCGGATAGGACTGGCCGGCTTTGACGTTGTGATAGGCGGAGTACGTCTTCAGCCAGTCCCACTCATCCGGCTTGTCAGGATCGCCATATTCCGCGATCCAGCTCGCGCCGGCGAGCAGCTTTGTGTAGCGGCGCATGTCGATCAGCGGGATCGTGCAGAACAGCGCGCCGAAACGTTCGGGGTATCGCACCAGCATGTTGGTGATGAGGATGCCGCCGTTCGATCCGCCCTGCGCGGCGATGCGCTTCGCCTTGGTCACGCCACGGCGGACGAGATCGGCGGCGACCGCGGCGAAATCGTCGTGCGACAGTTTCTTGCCGGCGAGCCGGCCGGCATCGTGCCAGCGTGTGCCGAATTCGCCGCCGCCGCGCAAATTCGCCTGCACCGTCGTGCCGCCGCGGTCCAGCCACAGCTTGCCGAGCGATGCGTTGTAATACGGCTTCACCGAGAGACCGAAGCCGCCATAGGCGCTCATATAGACCGGCGCATCGCCGCTCTCGCCGGCGGGGCCGGTCTGGACGTAGGGAATGCGCTCGCCGTCGATCGAGATCGCCTCGTGCTGGGTCACCACGAGGCCGTCGGCAGTGAAAATCTTCGGCGCCTGCTTCAACACAATCGGGCTCGCGACACCGCGCTCCATCAGCAGCAGCGACGGCGGCGTCAGCGGATCCTGCACATTGGCAAGCAGGTCGCCATTGCTCTCGGAGGGATGGCGGTCCAGTGGCCAGATGTCAACGACGCCGATCTGCGGCAGGCCGCCGAGTGACTCGCGGCTCCAGCTCGTGGCGGACGGCGTGCATATCTCGAATTGCGGCTGGAGTTCGTCGAGGATCGACAGCACCAGTCTGCCCCCGGCCCAGAACAGACCTTGCAGGGCGCGGCGTGGCTCCGGCTCGAACAGGACCGCGAAATCGCGGCTGCCGGCGAGGAATGCCGAGAGCGACATGCCGAGCACGGTGTCGGCGGCATAGGTTCTCCCATCGATCGACCAGGCTTCGCGCAGCTTCATCGCGAACCAGTCGCCATGCGCCTGCATCCAGATGCCGGTCGGCAGGTCGAGCTTCGTCGTCGTGCCGTCTGCATCGCGCAGCCAGATCGCATGATTGAAGAAGTCGATCTGGTCGACGAACCAGCTGCGTGGGACCGCGGCGGTGTCGTCGGCCATGCCGGACATGGCCATATGATCGGCTGTGGTCTCGATCATCATCTGCGCCTGATCGACAGACTGGCCGCGCCGCCACAGGCGAACCGTCCGCGAATATCCCGAACTCGTCGCCATGCCTTCGCCATGGGCGCTCGACAGCAGCAGCGTGTCGGCATCGAGCCAATCGGCGCCGCCCTTGGCTTCCGGCAGCGCAAATCCGTCCTCAACGAAACTCTTGGTGTCGATGTCGAATTCGCGCAAGGTGACGGCGTCGCTGCCACCGCGCGACAGGCTCAAAATCGCCCGCGAGTTTCCCGGCTGTGTGGTGATGCCGCTCAGCAGCCAGTCCTCGCCTTCGCGCGCGGCGAGCTGGTCGACATCCAGCATGATCTCCCACGCTGGATGCGGCTTGCGAAACTCTGCAAGCGAAGTCCGCCGCCACAGGCCGCGCGGGTTGGTCGCGTCCTTCCAGAGATTGTGCAGATCTTTGCCGCGCCGGCTCACATAGGGAATGTTGTCGGGGCGATCGCAGATCGCCGCGAGGATGTCGCGATCGCGCTCGAAGGCCTTTCCACCAAATGCGTCGAGCGTCAGGCTGTTCTGCCGCGCGACGAAATCGAGCGCCAGCTTGCCCTCGATCTCCTCCAGCCACAGCCAGGGATCGTCGTCGGGAGCGCTGAGCGTAGGCCTGTCGTCGACGGACATGAACGAAACTCCTGAGATCGCGGCGGATAGGATTTGATCGAGCGCAAGCCGTCAAGAGCGCGGCCCATTATCATCGGCCCGATTGCGTCAGAGGCATGGCCTGCGCCCGTTTGCGCCGGTTGCCCGCCCTCGCGCGCCCCGCCATAGTGCCTGGAATCAACAGGGTCCCTTGAAAGCCCCGTGAAAGCCTCTTGGGGCGGAAATGCCGATGTTAGACGTGACTGCAGCCAATGAGATCGCCGCCGACGCACGCGTGCGCGCCAATGTGGTGCGCCTTGCCGCCGCTCAGGCGCTGACCGGCGCCAATTCGGCGGTGATCTTCGCCACCGGCTCGATCGTCGGTGCGACGCTCGCACCCGATATGTCGCTCGCGACCGTGCCACTGTCGATGTATGTGCTGGGGCTTGCGGCCGGCACCTTGCCGACCGGCGCGATCTCGCGCCGCTTCGGTCGCCGCTGGGCGTTCATCATCGGCACGGGTCTGGGTACGCTCACCGGCCTGCTCGGCTCGTTCGCGATCCTGCACGCCTCGTTCGCGCTGTTCTGTGTCGCAACCTTCCTCGGCGGTCTCTACGGCGCGGTGGCCCAATCCTATCGCTTCGCCGCCGCGGACGGCGCCAGCGCGGCGTACCGGCCCAAGGCGGTGTCCTGGGTGATGGCGGGCGGCGTGTTCGCCGGCGTGCTCGGTCCGCAGCTCGTGCAATGGACCATGGACGTCTGGCAGCCTTATCTGTTCGCCTTCAGCTTCCTGGTGCAGGCCGCGGTCGCGCTGGTCGCGATGGGCATCGTCGCCGGGGTCGACATGCCGAAGCCGGCGCCGGCCGATCTGCACGGCGGGCGGCCGCTGCTCGACATCGTGACCCAGCCGCGCTTCATCGCGGCGGCGCTGTGCGGCGTCATCTCCTACCCCATGATGAATCTGGTGATGACCTCGGCGCCGCTCGCCATGAAGTTGTGCGGCCTGAGCCTTTCCGATTCCAATTTCGGCATTCAATGGCACATCGTCGCCATGTACGGGCCGAGCTTCTTCACGGGCGCGCTGATCGCGCGCTTCGGCGCGCCGAAGGTCGTTGCCGCCGGCCTGCTGCTGGAGGCCGGTGCGGCCGGCATCGGCCTGTCCGGCATCACCGCAATGCATTTCTGGGCGACGCTGATCGTGCTCGGGATCGGTTGGAATTTCTCCTTCATCGGTGCCTCCGCGCTGGTGCTGGAGACGCACCGGCCGCAGGAGCGCAACAAGGTGCAGGCCTTCAACGATTTTCTGGTGTTCGGCATGATGGCGATCGGCTCGTTCTCGTCCGGCCAATTGCTCGCCAATTACGGCTGGTCCGCGGTGAACATGGTGGTGTTCCCACCGGTGCTGTTCGGCCTCGCCGTGCTTTCGTTCGCCTCCTTTGCCCGCCGCCGCAAAGCGCGGCTGGACGCGGCCATGGGTGAGTTCCCGGATGCGATTTAAGGTGGCAGGAGACTGTCAGCAGCGTTGATACTTCGATCCGGGTCGAAGTGATTTTCGGGGCTTGGGTTGTTACATGATGCTCGTCATGAACAGGCGGGCGTGAAGCACGGCGCGCTCGCGGGGAAACAAAGGACAAGCGCAAATGCTCGACAATCCCCGGCACGACGCATCCATCGACGAATCCTCTCTTCACTACGAAGGCTGGCCCATCGTCGCGGTCTGCTTCCTGCTCGCGACCTTCGGCTGGGGCCTCGGCTTCTACGGCCAGAGCGTCTATGTCGCCGAGCTCCAGCGTGCGCACGGCTGGTCGGCCTCGCTGATCTCATCCGGCACGACGTTCTTCTATCTGTTCGGCGCGCTGCTCGTCGTTTTCGTCGGCGAGGCCGTCAACAAGTACGGGCCGCGCCTCGGCCTGATCGCGGGCACGCTGGCGATGTCGGTCGCAGCGGTCGCGATCGGCGCGGTGCGCGAGCCGTGGCAGCTTTATCTCGCGAACGCCGTGCTCGCCTTCGGTTGGGCCGGAACCAGTTTGGCGATGATCACCAACACGATCAGCCTGTGGTTCGACCAGAAGCGCGGCATGGCGATCAGCCTGGCGCTGAACGGCGCAAGCTTCGGCGGCATCGTCGGCGTGCCGCTGCTGGTGACCTTGATCGGTCATATCGGCTTCGCCAGCGCGATGTTCACCGTCGCCGGCGCCATGCTGGCGCTGCTCGTGCCGGTGATCCTGATTGTCGTGGGCCGCCCGCCCGATCTCCATGGTCGGCGTGCAGCGACGAAAGCAAGGCCGCAATCGTCGGCGCAGATCCGCGCCGGGGCGTTGCGCGACGTCGGCTTTCTCACCGTGACGGTCGCGTTCGCGCTGGTGCTGTTCGCGCAGGTCGGCTTCATCGTCCACCTGATCTCGTTTCTCGATCCCGTGATCGGACGCGAGCGCGCCGCTGTGGCCGTCGCGGTGCTGACGGCGATGGCGGTGATCGGCCGGGTGCTGTTCTCGCTGGTGATCGACCGCCTCAACCAGCGGCTTGCGTCCGCGCTGTCGTTCCTGAGCCAGGCCGTGGCGCTTCTCGTCGTCATCAATTTGCACAATGATTACGTGCTGATCGCCGCCTGCGCGTTGTTCGGCTTCTCCGTCGGCAATCTCATCACGCTGCCGTCGCTGATCGTGCAGCAGGAATTCGACTCCGCCTCGTTCGGCGTGCTGATCAGCCTCAACACCGCGATCAACCAGGTGACCTATGCGTTCGGCCCCGGCGTGGTCGGCTTCCTGCGCGACTTTTCGGGCGGCTATGCGCTTCCGTTCTATCTCTGCATCGTGTTGGAAGTGGTGGCGGCGGCGCTGATCATGGTGCGAGGCAGGCCGCATTCTGCGTCGTCATTGCGAGCGTAGCGAAGCAATCCAGAGTCTTTCCGCAGAGGCAGCCTGGATTGCTTCGTCGCAAAGGGCTCCTCGCAATGACGAGAGTGCGAGAGCGTAGTTCACGCTTCGCGCTCCTTCAGCAGCTCTTCCAGGTCCAGCCGCTTCGTGAACATCGCAAGCTTTCCGTCCGCCCCAAACGGCCATTGCTCCCTGGGCCGGTCCCGATACAGCTCCACGCCATTCTGGTCGGGATCGCGCAAATACAGTGCCTCGCTGACGCCATGGTCGCTGGCGCCGTCCAGCGCAATGCCGGCCGAGAGCACGCGGTGCAGCGCATCCGCCAGCGCGGGCCGTGTCGGATAGAGGATCGCGGTGTGATAGAGACCGGTCGCATCAGGCGGCGGCGGCGAGCCGCCCTTGCTCTCCCAGGTATTGAGCCCGATGTGGTGGTGATAGCCGCCGGCCGAGATGAAGGCCGCGCCGGAGCCCATCCGCTGCATCAGCTCGAAGCCGAGCACGCCGCAATAGAAGCCGAGCGCGCGATCGAGATCGGCGACCTTGAGGTGAACGTGGCCGATCCTGGTGTCGGCATGGACGGCTGGGCTTTGCGACATGTGGCTGCTCCGTTGGTGAATTCCACATAAGGCGAGCCGGGGCACAGCGCTACCGGGCTATCCCGAAACCCAGCATTTCCGAATCGGCAATCAAGCCAGCTCCTGGACCTCGCCCTCCGGCAACTCGAACTCAAACGTGTTCAGCGTCATCGACACCATTGTGTAATAGCCGCATAGTCCGATTACCTCGACGACGCCGCGCTCGCCGAGCACCTTCACCGCCTCGTCATAGAGGCCCTTCTCGACGCCGTGGCCCTCGTGCAACGACTTCGCGACGTCGTAGATCATCTTGCCCTTGGGATCGTCGAAGACGGGCGTGCGGCGGTCGCGGATGGCGTCGATGATCTCGGGCTTCATGCCGCCTGCAAGCGCCAGGCGCTTATGCGCATACCATTCGTAATGCGCGGTCCAGTGCCGCGCCGTCACCAGGATCGCGATCTCCGAAAGTTTTGCGGGGAAGATCGTGTCGTAGCGCAGGACCTCGCCGAGTCGCGTGGCGTGACGGGCCATGTCGGGGCTGTTGAGCCAGGCCATCATCGGCGCCGGCGGCTTGCCGCGTTTGCCGGCAATCGACTCGTCATAGGTCTGCCGCTGGCTCTCGTTCATTTCGCCAGGCGAAAGAAGCTTCAGGCGCATTGTTGTTTCCTCTTTGTTTTCAAGCTTCGCCGTCGCGGCGACTATAGCCGATGCGGGACGCGGAAGTGGTTGAATTCCACGAGGCGATGGCCCAGAGTCGCCGATAACAAGTCGTTTTTGATTGATGGAAACGCCCATGAGCGATGCTGAAAACGCCGATCTTGAAACGTTCCGCAAGCAAACACGTGCCTGGCTCGAGGCCAACTGCCCGCCGGAGATGCGCCGGCCCGCGACCTCCGACGCTGATGTGTTCTGGGGCGGACGTAACGCAAAATTCTCGTCCGAGCCGCAACGCATCTGGTTCGAGCGCATGCGCGACAAGGGCTGGACCGTGCCGGACTGGCCGAAGGAATATGGCGGCGGTGGCCTCAGCGCTGCCGAACACAAGGTGCTGCGCGCGGAAATGGCCAAGCTGGGTGCGCGGCCGCCGCTGTCGAGTTTTGGCATCTGGATGCTTGGGCCGGCGCTTCTGAAATACGGCAACGACGCCCAGAAGAAGGAGCATCTGCCCAACATCGCCGCGGGCCTGATCCGCTGGTGCCAGGGCTATTCCGAGCCGAACGCCGGCTCCGATCTCGCTTCGCTCCAGACCCGCGCCGAGAGCGACGGCGATGATTTCGTCATCACCGGCCAGAAGATCTGGACGTCCTATGCCAACTATGCCGACTGGATCTTCTGCCTGGTGCGCACCGATTCCGCGGCAAAGAAACACGACGGCATCAGCTTCATCCTGTTCGACATGACGTCGAAGGGTGTCTCGACCAAGCCCATCCTTCTGATCTCCGGCTACTCGCCGTTCTGCGAGACCTTCTTCGACAATGTCCGCGTGCCGAAATCGCATGTGGTCGGCACCGTCAACCGCGGCTGGGACGTCGCAAAATATCTGCTTCAGCATGAGCGCGCGATGATATCAGGCATGGGCGAGCGCGGCGTCGGTCGTCCGCTCGGCCAGATCGCGGCGGATTCCGTCGGCACCGATGCGCTGGGGCGGCTCGACGATCCCATGCTGCGTGGCCGGATCGCCAGCTTCGACGTCGACGAGGCCGCGCTCGCGGCCTGCGCCGAGCGCGCGGTCGACCTCGCCAAGGCGGGTCAGGCGCATCCGGCGTTCTCTTCGGCGATGAAATATTACGGCACCGAGCTCAACAAGCGCCGTTACGAAATTCTGATGTCGGCCGGCGGTGTCGATGCGCTGGAATGGGAGAGCGAGCGTTCGAAGCAAGGCGCCCGGCCACGCGCCTGGCTGCGTACCAAGGCCAACTCGATCGAGGGCGGCACGACGGAGGTCATGCTCGGCATCGTCGCCAAGCGCATCCTCGATCTGCCGGGGGCGTAAGCGAAGTCCTCATCCTGAGGAGCGGCCGTCAGGCCGCGTCTCGAAGGATGGCCTGCACGGTTCGAGACGGCGCTGACGCGTCGCCTCACCATGAGGGTCACCACCGAATTCCGTCGAACCGCACTTTGTTGGAGCCCGCCATGGCCCTCGTCCTTACCGAAGAACAATCGATGCTCCGCGACAGCGCGCGCGGGCTGATCAGCGACAAGGCGCCGCTGTCGCATCTGCGCAGCTTGCGCGATAGCAAAGACCCCACCGGCTTCTCCAAGGAGTTTTGGCATTCCTTCGCCGAGATGGGTTTTGCCGGCTTGCTGGTGCCGGAAGAGTTCGGCGGCAGCGGCCTCGGCTATGTCGAGGCCGGCGTGGTGATGGAGGAGATCGGCCGCAGGCTGATGCCGTCGCCCTTCCTCGCCACCAGCGTGGTCGCGGCCTCGGCGTTGAACCGCGGCGGCAATGCCGCGCAGAAGTCGGAATATTTGCCGAAGATTTCCAACGGCTCGCTGCTCGCGACGCTCGCGGTCGACGAGGGCGCAAAGCACCGCCCGCTTCAAACCAGCTTGCAGGCGGTGCGCGCCGGCAACGGTTTCAGGCTCTCCGGCGCCAAGGCGCTGGTCGTCGACGGCCATGTCGCCGACCTCCTCATCGTCGCCGCGCGCACCGCGGGCGCTGCCGGCGAGCGCGAGGGGCTGACGCTGTTCCTGGTCAACCCCAAGGCCAAGGGCGTTGCGATCGAGCGCACCATCATGGTCGACGCGCACAATGCGGCGCGCATCGAGCTTGCCAATGTCGAAGTCGATGCCGACAGCGTGCTCGGCGAAGTCGACCAGGGTGGCGCGCTGCTCGACGGCGTGCTCGATATCGGCCGTGGCGCAGTTGCCTCCGAAATGGTGGGCTTGAGCGAAGAGGTGTTCAACCGCACCGTCGAGTACCTGAAGAGCCGCAAGCAGTTCGGCAAGCTGATCGGCGAATTCCAGGCGCTGCAGCACCGCGCCGCCGAGCTCTATGTCGACATCGAGATTTCCCGCGCCGCGACGATGAAGGCGCTTCAGGCGCTGGATACGGACGTTGCCAAGGCCGCCTCAGCCGTCGCAGTGGCAAAGGCCCGCGCCGGCACCACCGCCGCGCGCGCGGTGCAGGAAGGCGTGCAGATGCATGGCGGCATGGGCATGACCGACCAGTTCGACATCGGCTTCTTCATGAAGCGCGCGCGTGTGTGCGAGGAATTGTTCGGGGACGCCAATTACCACACCGAGCAGCTGGCAAGGGCGCGGGGGTATTGAGCTCCATCTCCTCATGGTGAGGAGCCGCGCTCTTGCGCGGCGTCTCGAACCATGAAGGCCCGGCTGGGGCCTGCATCCTTCGAGACGCGCGTTCCGCGCTCCTCAGGATGAGGGGGAGAGAGCGTCACCCGTTACGTAGGTCGTCATGGCCGGGCTTGTCCCGGCCATCTACGTTCTTAATGTGCCTCAAACGTAGATGCCCGGGACAAGCCCGTCGTCCGTGAAGAATTCCCAAGTCGTTGATTTAGAATCTGGAAACGGCGCACTGGGCTAATTGAGCTTGCCGGGAATCGGGTGCAACGAAGGGGATTCCTTGCAAATTTGATTTGTGATTCACTCGCCATTGAACGATTTGGCGGGGGGACCAGATGCGGCCACCGGAACGGCGGGAGACGGGAGAGCAGGATCTGTTCCGGTCCCGGCTCGATCAGATCATCGACCTGAAGCATCCGCTGGTGGCGCTGGGGCGCACGGTGGATTGGGAGTTCCTGGAACGGGAGTTTGGCGCGGTCTACACGGATGACCCGGGCCGCCCGCCACTGCCGACGCGATTGATGGCGGGGCTGGCCATCCTCAAGCACACCTATGACCTGTCCGACGAAGTGCTGTGCGAGCGCTGGGTCGAGAACCCCTACTACCAATTCTTCTGCGGCGAGGAGTTCTTCCAGCACCGGCTGGTGTTCGATCGCTCGTCACTGACGCGCTGGCGCAACCGGATGGGCGAGGAGCGGCTGCAGGCGCTGCTGCAGGAGAGCCTGTCGGTTGCCACCAGGACCATGGCGATCAAGCCGTCCGAGCTGTCACGGGTGATCATCGACACCACGGTGCAGCCCAAGAACGTGACGTTCCCCACCGATGCCAAGCTTCTGAACCGGGCGCGCAAGAAGCTGGTGCGGCTGGCGCAGTGCCATGGGGTGAATCTGCGCCAGTCCTATGCACGGGTGGGCAAGTTCGCCCTGATCCAGCATCAGCGCTATGCCCATGCCAAACAGTTCAAGCGCGCCAACCGGATGCTCAGGAAGCTGCGCACCTACCTCGGCCGCGTCATCCGCGACATCGGGCGCAAGATCGAGGGCAATGGCGGGCTCGAAGCAGCGTTCACCAGGCTGCTGTTGCTGGCTCGCCGCGTGCGCGAGCAGCAGCAACGTCAACGCGGGCCGAAGGTCTATTCCCTGCATGCACCGGAAGTCGAATGCATCGGCAAAGGCAAGGCCCATCGGCCTTACGAGTTCGGCGTCAAGGTCAGCGTTGCCACCACCCTCAAGCACTGCAAGGGCGGCCAGTTCGTTACCCACGTGAAGGCGCTGCCCGGCAATCCATATGACGGCCACACCTTGGAAACCGTGATCCCGGACATGGAGGCGCTGGTCGGCAACACCATCGCGCGCATCCTCGCAGACAAGGGCTACCGCGGCCACAATGCACCACCCCATTACAAGTTCAGGGTCTTCCTCTCCGGCCAGAAGCGAGGGGTAACGCCACAGATCAAGCGTGAACTCCGTCGCAGGTCCGCCGTCGAGCCCGTCATCGGCCATCTCAAAGCTGAGCATCGCATGGGCCGCAACTATCTCTGGTTCCGGCGCGGCGATGCCAACAACGCCGTCCTCGCCGCCGTCGGCTACAACTTCCGCCGCCTGATCCGCTGGCTGAGGATTTTGTTGCGCCAAATCCTCAGCGCTCTCTTCGTGGGGCCGACGATCAATCCGGTCTGAAATTAGCGTTCTTCACGGACGACAAGCCCGGGCATGACGAATGAGGATGTGGCGCGAGCCCCGCTCCGCTCGCAATGACGGCGGATAGAGCTCCTTATCTCACCGGCGGCGCGTACTGCACGCCACCGGCGTTCCACAGCTGGTTCATCCCGCGCGGGATCTTCAGCTTGGACTTCTCGCCGATATTGCGCTCGTACATCTCGCCGTAATTGCCGACGTTGCGGATGATGCGGACGACCCAGTCCTTGGTGAGGCCGAGCTGCTCGCCGTAATTGCCCTCGGTGCCGACCAGCCGCATCACTTCCGGCTTCTTCGACTTCAGGGCCTCGTCGATGTTCTCCGAGGAGACGCCAAGCTCTTCGGCGTTGATCATCGCGTACAGCGTCCACTTCACGATCATCATCCAGTCGTCGTCGCGCTGGCGCACGACGGGGGCGAGCGGCTCCTTGGAGATCATGTCCGGCAGGATCATGTGGTCGCCGGGCTTCGACAGGTTGATCCGCAGCGCGTAGAGCTGGGAGACGTCGGCGCTCAGCGTGTCGCATTTGCCGGTGTCGTAGGCTTTCACGACGTCGTCCAGCTTGTCGAACTTCATCTCTTCGTACTTCATGTTGTTCGCACGGAAGTAATCCGCGACGTTGAGCGCCGTGGTGGTCCCCGTCTGGACGCACACCTTGCTGCCGGTCAGGTCCAGTGCGGTCTCCTTGTTGCGCGCGCGCGGCAGCATGAAGCCTGCGCCGTCGTAATAAGCGACCGCCGGGAAATAGAGGTCATATTCGAGTTCGCGTGCCATGCTCCAGGTCGAGTTGCGCGAGAGGATGTCCACTTTCCGGCTCTGCAATTCCTTGAAGCGCTCGCTGGCATCGAGCGCGACGAATTTCGCCTTGTTCGGATCGTTGAAGATCGCGGAGGCCACCGCACGGCAGAAATCGACGTCGAAGCCGGTCCAGTTGCCCTTGTCGTCGGGGATCGAAAACCCCGGCAGGCCCTTGTTGACGCCGCACAGCACTTCGCCGCGGCGCACGGTGCGCTTCAGCGTGCGGGTGTCGTAGAATTCATAGATGATGGCCAGGACGGCGACCAGCACGGCGACTGCGAGCCCGATCAGCAGGCCGCCTCGAAAAGTGCGCATCATGTTGCTCTCTCGAAAATATCGGGAAAAGGAATTTTGACGAAGCGGGAAGATCAGAGTTCGGGCTTCTGCCGGATGACCACCCTGGTGCCGACAGGGACGCGATCGTAGAGATCGGCGACGTCGTGGTTGACGAGCCGGAAGCAGCCCGAGGACACTTTGGTGCCGATCGTGTCGGGCCGATTGGTGCCGTGGATGCGGTAGACCGTGGTGCCGAGATACATGGCGCGCGCACCGAGCGGATTGCCGGGGCCGCCGGCCATGAAGCGCGGCAGATAAGGCTGGCGCTGGATCATCTCCGGCGGTGGCGTCCAGTCCGGCCACTCCTTCTTGTTGGTGATGTTCACTAGCCCCTGCCACTGAAAACCATCGCGGCCGACGCCGATGCCGTAGCGGATCGCGCGACCGCCGGGCTGCACCAGATAGAGATGCCGTTCGGCGGTCGAGATGATGAGGGTGCCGGGCGCTTCGGTGGTGCGGAAGTAGACGACCTGCTTCTGCCATGCCGGATCGAGCTCGTAGGCATCGTCGGCGACCAGGCCCGGCTCGTCGCCGCGGTCGGGCTGCTGGGCGGAGGCGTGCGGGATGGCCAGGACCAGACCGATCGCAGCCACAAATATTCCGGTCAGGCGACGAATATCCGTCATTTCAAGCTCTCCCCACTGCCACAGCGCAAATCATCAGAAACCATCTGAACCCAGGGGCAGCTTCATGGCAAGTTGATGGCGCGCCCGGCTGGTATGTCACGAGAATGCTTTGGTTTTTTGACGGACCGCGAGCAATGCCACAAACAGGGGATGGCGCGAAAAGCAGTGAGCTGGGCGCGATGTGCTCCCTCCCCCGCTTGCGGGGAGGGTCGGGGAGAGGGGGTCTCCGCAGGAAGACTCCCCCAGAGGAGAGAACCCTCACCCGGCGCTCTGCGCCGACCTCTCCCGCAAGCGGGAGAGGTTAGAGCGAGCACGCGGCCAAATCACGTGGGCCGAAGGGCAACCTTGTCACTGGATCTGATTGCTCTCAGCCGCGATCCCGAGCCGCCGGACGATTTCGGCGCCTACGGCCCGGGCCTCAGGCCGCGAACCGATGCGCGGGCTGCGAAACCGTTGTCCTGAGAGCAACCGGATCACGACGATGCAGTGCTCGTCTTCCGACCGGCCGCGGCGCTCGACTGTGATCGTCTTCACCTGGCGCCCTTCAATATGGTCGGCGCGCAACGTGCCGTCGCCCCACAGGCGTTCGACGCGGATATCGCCTTGGCGGATGATCCAGAAAGCGCCGGTCACGAGATTGGCGTATCTGTGCACGGCGAAAGTGGCAATCGCGCCAACCGGCAGCAGCATCATGTCGACCGGCCCGGGCGACAGGCCACGCCAGAGCCTGTAGGCGTAGGGAACGGCACATAGCGCGACGACGATCAGTGCGACGATCCTTATGTCCCTCGTAGAAAACGGCTCGAGGGGGTCGCCGAGACGCATCTCGGGATTGCTGGCATCGAGCGGATTGACGGGGGACTCGACGTCGGGAACGTCGAATTGTGTGGCGATCCGCGCCACCGTGTCGTGCACATGGGTGACATCGGTGATCGGCGGGGATGTCAGGCGCTCCCCGGAGGCCAGCGTGAAGGCGAGCCGAAAGCGGGCTTTCGCCCTCTTGCTGCCGGGAACCTGCAATCCCCTGATGTCGTCTTTGGCGACGACCCGCGTCCGGAGTTTTCCGAACGGGCGCTGCTCCCCGATCAAGATCCCGTCTGCCGTGATGATCCACACCACCGCCGGCGCCAGCATGATGACGCCGACGAACGCTGCTCCCACGAGGAGCGCGACCACGGAGATGATCACTTCCAGGGTGTCGTGCGTGAACAGGCCCGGCGTGAAGCACAGCGCAACGGCGGCCGCAAAGCCGGCCATGACCAGCCGCTGCGCGATCGAGGCGCCTTCACGAAGGCGAATGTCGGTGCTGGTGCTGGCGTCGTCCATCGCGGGCGGCTGATTGCGTTGCCGCGAAACTCCACGGACGGGTCCATGGAGTCAAGCAACAAGGGCGGGACCGCCGCAGCCCGGGCATCAGCTGCTGGCGTTCAGCAGCTTTGCCACGGTGCGATCAATCTCGTCGTAACGCCCCTCGCCCTCGTGCTGGAACACGATCTTGCCGTTCTGGTCGATGATGTACTGCGCCGGCCAATATCGGTTGCGGTAGGCGTTCCAGGTCTTGGAATCATTGTCCTGCGCCACCGGATAGGTGATGCCGTGGCGCTTCAGTGCGGCCTGGACGTTGGAGGCCGAGCGCTCGAACGGGAATTCCGGCGTGTGCACGCCGACCACGACGAGGCCCTTGTCCTTGTACTTGGCATAGAGCTCGGTGACGTGCGGCAGCGTGTTGACGCAGTTGACGCAGCCATAGGTCCAGAAGTCCACCAGCACGACCTTGCCGCGGAGATCGGCAATGTTCAGCGGTTTGGAGTTGAACCAGTTGTTGATGCCGGCGAAGTCGGGCGCGGCCTCCTGGCTGGCGGCAGCGGTGACGACAGGCACGGCGCGCGCGGCCTCGTCGCAGATGCCGGGGATGACGGCGCCGGTCACAGCGATGCCGATCAGTGCGGCGGAGACGGCGAGCAGTTTGAAAGTCATGGATGAGTCCTCCGGTTGAGATGCGCGATGATCACAGGCCGATCTGACCGGTGGGATAAAAGCCGGTGAGCCACGCCACGATCAGCGTGTCGTATTGGAAATAGGCGGCGAGGGCGAAGCCGATCACCACGACGCCAAAGCCCTGCTGAAGCCGTGGCGAGATGCGGGCGAGGCTGCGCACCCGCGTAGTCGCGGCCTGCCCGCCATAGGCGATCGCCAGCATCGGAATCGCCGCGCCGATCGCGTAGGCCACCAGCAACGTGCCGGCCCAGCCAAAATTCTTCGCGGTCGCGACCAGCGTCAGGATCGAGCCGAGCACCGGGCCCGCGCAGGGCGTCCAGACCAGGCCAAGCGTGGTGCCGAGCACGAGCCCGCCGAGCGCGCCCTCGCGCTGCGTAGCGTTGGAATTGCCGAGATCGAGCCAGCCATTGAGCCGGATCGACAGCCATTCGAACGGCGCCGGCCACAGCATCAACAGGCCGAAGCCGAGCAGCAGGATCGATGCCGCCTCGCGCAGTACGTTCGGATCGAAATCGAACAGCCGCGTGATTGCACCGAGCAGCAGCGCGGTCGCCGAGAACGAGATGACGAAGCCGAGCGCGATCATCGCCGGCCGCAAGTGTCCCGCGCGCCCGATCGAGGCGCCGAGCAGGATCGGCAGCATCGGCAGCGTGCAGGGCGCGGCGATGGTGAGAACGCCGGCAAGGAGAGCGAAGGTGAGTTCGAGCATGGGGCACTCGTAATGGGGGTCACGAGAGGAGTTCGGGCGGGATGGGGCGGACGTTGCGCGGCGTCACACGTTCGTGACGGGGAAGCCGTGGCCGCTTCGGCGGTGTGCCCCCTCTTCCCGCAAGCGGGAGAGGCGGGAGCCCGTGGTTGGCCCCACAGACCCCCAAAATACAAAACGACCCGGAGGGGAGCATCCCGTCCGGGTCGTTGGAGGTCTTGGGAGGTTTAACGAAACCGTATGTGAGTTTTATAGGAGGAAAGTTTTTCCGCCTGATGTTGTGCTTTGTTTCAATTGTTTCGTCCGCGGTAACACTTCCGTGTCCCGGATAGGGCCACTGCGAGGCCATATCTCTTTGAAATAATTCATCTTTAGGCAGCGAAGCGCTCGACGCCGGCGCCCTTAAGCAACTCGGCCAGTTGCTTGCGGGCGTAGAACATGCGGGTCTTCACCGTGCTCTGCGGGATGCCGATGATCTGACCGACCTCCTCCACCGACTTCTCATGGTAGTAGACGAGGTTGATGATTTCGCGATGCGCGGGTGACAATTTCTGAACGCAGGCGCGCAGGATGGCGCTGGTGTCGCTGCGGTCGAGCGAGGTCTCAGGCGTGTCGCAACCATCGGCGATCTGGCGCACGTCTTCCTGGTCGATGTCCTCGAAGCGCCGCTGGCGCATCGCGGTCAGCGCCTTGAAGCGGGCGATCGAGAGCAGCCAGGTCGAGACCTGCGAGCGGCCCTGGAATTGGCCGGCGGTCCGCCACACATCCAGAAACACCTGGCTGACGAGGTCTTCCGCCGTGGTGGCGTCCCGCACGATCCGCAGGATGAAGCGGTAGACGCGCACACTGTGACGGCAATAAAGGATGTGCATGGACGTACGGTTGCCGTCGGCAATGCTTTCGAGAAGCATGTCGTCCGAGGTCGCCTGAGCGGCGATGATGCTCTGGCTGGCTTGGGCGTTGATGGCGATGACGTTCGGCATTGACTTGGCTCCCCGTAGCGCCGCAACCGAGCGGCGTTTCCTTCGAGCAAAGTGTTAATGAGCCAACGTTTCGGGACGTCTGCACGAAAAGGGGAAAATGGTTTCGTGCGCCCCCAAATTGTTTCGTCGGATAGGGTGCGACGAAACATTCGAGGCAAAAAGGCGTGGAATTTCAATATACGGAAAATACGGGGCGGGGGTTAGGGACGCTTGGAACGTATTTCGGGCCTTTGCGTTCGCTGTCACCTCAATCCCGATGTCGGCCTGGCTTTCGCCAGGACGACACTCAAGCCTTCTCGCCCGCCGGCGAGAACAAATAGCCGCCGCCGCGGATGGTGCGGATCACGGCGGGTTTTGTCGGATCGGGCTCGATCTTGCGACGGATGCGCATGATGCGCAGATCGACGGCGCGGTCGAAGGCTTCGGCGTCACGCGCGTTGGCCAATTCCAGCAGGCGCTCGCGCGACAGCACGCGCTTCGGGTTGGCCGCGAACACCTTCAACAGCCCGAACTCGGATGCGGTCAGCGGATGCTCGTTGCCCTCGTCGTCGCGCAAGGCCTGCGCTTCGAGATCGAGCCACTTTGTCCCGAACCGTACCAATTGCTCCTTGTCCGATTTCGCAGCCGCCGCTTCCGCCGCCACGGCTTTCACCGGCGTGCTCCGGCGCAGCACCGAGCGGATGCGCGCCATCAGCTCTCGCAGCTCGCACGGCTTTGCCACGTAATCGTCGGCGCCAAGCTCAAGGCCGACGACGCGGTCGATCGGGCTCGCCGTCGCGGTGAGCATGATCACCGGCACGTTGATGCGGCTCTTGAGGTCGCGGATGATCGAGAGCCCGTCTTCCTCGGGCATGTTGAGGTCGAGCACGACGAGGTCGGGCATGCTGCCGTCGATCGCGGTGCGCAAGGACTTGCCGCCGTCGCACAGCGTCACGGTGAAGCCGTGCATCTTGAGGTAATCGCCGACCATCTCCCGGGCCGGGGCCTCGTCGTCCACGATCATGATGTGCGGGCTTTGGGTCATGGTCTTGAGATCACGGGATTTCTGTCGCGGGGAGGGTGATGGTGAAGGTCGAGCCCTTGCCGGGGCCCTCGCTCTCGGCGGTCACCTCGCCGCCATGCATGTCGATAATACGCTTGACGATGGACAACCCAAGCCCTGTCGAGCTCTCGCCGGCGGTCGGTTTTGCGGACAGTCGCTGGAACCGGCCGAACAGGCGGCCGAGATCCTCCGGCGACAGGCCGGCGCCCTCGTCGCTGACGCGGACGATGGTGTCGCCGCCCTCATGGCTCACGGCGACGTCGATCTTGCCGCCGATCGGTGAGTATTTGATCGCGTTGCTGATGAGATTGTCGATCGCCTCGCGGATGCGGTCGGTGTCGCACATGGTGACGATGTTGGCCGGCGCGATAACGCCGATCGCCTGCTGCTTGTTGACCGCGAGCGGCTGGTTGGCCTCGGCGACCTCCTTGACCAGGGCCGCGACGTCGACCGGCTCGCGGCGGATGGTGATGTCGAAGGCATCGGCCATCGCGTCCGAGATCAGATGGTCGACCATCGTGGTCAGGCGCTTCGTCGCATCGCGGATGTGATCGACCTGGGCGACCACGCCGCTCGACGACGCGCCGGTCGAGATCAGCTCTTTCAGCATCTCGGTACGGCCGAGGATGACGCCGAGCGGGTTCTTCAGATCATGCGCGACGGTGCCGAGAATCTCGTTCTTGAAGCCGTTGGCGCGCTGCAGCCGCAGCCATTGCGCCGAGAGGCGGCGGTTGGCCTGCATCAGCGCGCGGGTGCGTTGGGCGACGCGGTCTTCCAGCTGGGTGTTGGCGGCCTGGAGCTGCTGGTAGAGGATGACGTTGTCGAAGGCGATCGAGAGCCGGCTGGAGAAGATCTCGACCAGCGAGCGGTCGGTCTCCGACAGTTCGCGCTCGGCCTGGAGCAGCACAACGACCTCGCGGCCGCTTCCGGTGCGCAAATAGATCACGCTGCGGTGGTCGGCGAACTCGTTCTTGCGGCGCTGGAACGCGTCCTCCACCATCTGGCGCAGCTCGGGGTCGAGCGCCTTCGACGTTGTCATGCCGATGAAGCGGCTGTAGCAGCCGCTGCCGGCGAGCACCGAGAGCTCGGGGTCGATGCCGCCATTGTCGCGCAAAACCAGTATACCGGCGCAATCGACATTGAGCAGCGAGGCGAGCTGTGTCAGCACGCCCTCGGCGAGCCGCTGCATCGACTTGAAATCGTACAGCGTCGAGGCGGCGTCGATGATGATCTCGAGCCCGCGCCGGGTCTGCAGCATGCGCTCGAGTTGCTGGTAGGAGCGCAGCGCCGCGGTCAGCGAGGTGAACAGCTTGTCGGCGGTGAGCTCGGTCTTGGCCTTGTAGTCGTTGATGTCGTACTGCACGATCACGCGCCGCTCGGGCGCCTGGCCGGGCTGCCCGGTGCGCAGGATGATGCGCACGGTCTCGTTCTTGAGCTCGTTGCGGATGTACTCCACCAGGTCGAGGCCGGCGACGTCCGTTTCCATGATGACGTCGAGCAGCACGGCGGCGATGTCGCTGTGCGCGGCCATCAGCTTGCGACCTTCCGCCGCGGAATGGGCAGAGAGGATCTCCAGGCCCTGGCCGTTGAGGCTGTAGTCGGACAGCGCGAAGCGGGTGCCGTCATGCACGGCCTGATCGTCGTCGATGACGGCGATCTTCCATTTCCGGGCGTCAACATCCTCCGACGCGGTACCGGTGTCGTCGATCAGGTGGAGGACATCGTCCTGTTCGGCCATTGAGAAGTCCCGTCAGTCTCTGTGCTTTGCGCGCCGCCCCTGGCGACCCGGGGCATGATAATGCGAAATGTAGTGCCTTGTCCCAGCTTGGATTCCAGCATCATGCGACCGCCGAGCTGCTGGGTGACGAGGTTATAGACGATATGGAGGCCGAGTCCCGTGCCACCTTCATTGCGCCTTGTGGTAAAAAATGGGTCAAAGGCCTGGCGCTGCACGTCGGAGGTCATGCCGGCCCCGTCATCGGTGAAGATGATCTCGACGTCGTCGGCCCCACGGGGCCGCGCCGAGATCGTGATCGTGCCGGCACGGCCGTCGGCAAAGGCGTGGTTGGCGGCGTTGAGGAAGAGGTTGGTCAGGATCTGGCCGTAGGAGCCGGGATAACCGTCGAGCAGCAGCCCCTCGGGCATGTCGACATGGAGCGTGATCGGCGACCGCTTCAGCACCGGGCGCAGGCTCGCGATGATCTGGTCGGTGGCTTCGCTCAAGGAGAATTGCCGCCGCTCGGCATGGGAGCGATCGACCGCGACCTGCTTGAACGACTGGATCAGTTCGCCGGCGCGCTGCAGGTTGGCGACCAGCTGCTGCGAGGCGTCGCGTGAGGACTGCACGAATTCCTCGAGCTGCGAGCGGCGCAGGCCGCCTTCGCCCTTGAGCTGGGCCTCGAAGATCTCGGTGCGCCGGGCGAAGCTGGACGCGACGGTCAGGCTGATGCCGATGGGGTTGTTGACCTCGTGGGCGACGCCGGCTACGAGGCCGCCGAGGGCTGCGAGCCGCTCGGCATCGATCAGATTCTGCTGCGCGGTGTTGAGCTCGAGCAGCGCGCTCTCGGCCTTCTCCTTGGATGCGCGCAGCTCGTCCTCGGTCTCGCGCTTGGCAATCGCGTTTTCGCGGAATACTTCCACCGCGCGCGCCATGGCGCCGACTTCGTCGCGCGCGCGCGTGCCCTGCACCTCGCGGCCGAGGTCGCCGAGCGTAATCGCGCGCATCGCGGCCATGATCTGCTGCAGCGGCAGCCGGATCGACAGCGCGATCAGCACGCCGGCGGTGAGGATGATGCCGAGGAAGATCACGGCGATGGAAAGAACCCGCCGCGAAATGTCCGCGAGCGTCCGGTCGAACGTCTCCTGCGCCTTCTGCTCGCGCTGGCGCATCTTGGTGGAGAGGTCGTCGATGGCGCCGATCGCCTCGGCCTGGTTGGCGTCGATGGTGTTGCGCAGCAGCTCGGTGCGGCTTGTGAGCTGTTCGGAGAGCTTTGCAAAGCCTTCGCGCAGCGCGGCGGTGCGGGCCCCGAGCTTTTGCAGCGCCATGCGCTGGAGATCGTTGTCGGCGAGATCGATCATGACCGGGATGGTTGTCTCGATCGTCTCGGTGTTGCGCCGCGCCTCGTCGGCTGCGGCCGGTGACAGCGACAGATAGTAGGAATTGGCCGCGACCAGCATCGCGGTGAAGGCCTCGCGCGACTTGCCGAGCGACGGCCAGATCAGCGCATCGCGATGGCCGGTGGCGCCTTCGATGATGGAGTAGAGGCCGGCCATGTCCCTGGCGGGGCCCTGCACCTGATCCTCGTAGGTCCTGGCGATGGTGACCTGCACGCTGCGCAGTTCGCCAAAGCCGTTGAGAAAGCGGTCGGTGGTACGCTCCAGCTCCTCGACCGAGCCCGACAGCATCGGGTCGTTGGCGGCGCGGTTGGTCAGCGTACCCAGCACCGCCTCGCGCAGCAGCAGGATCTCGGCGAACAGATCCGGGCTCGGCTGGTTGATGTAGCGGTGGATCAGATTGTGCAGCCGCCCGGTCTCGCTTTCGAGCAGCGCCAGAATCCGGTCGGACTCGCGCACCTGGCGCACGTCGTCCCAGGCCGAGCCGAGCACCTGCGAGCCGTTCCAGATCAGCGCGACCAGCACCACCACCACGGCGGAATTCAGCGCCGCGATCGACAGGATGCGCCAGCGGATCGGCACCGCCCGGAGCGCACCGAGGAGCCGCGCGCGCAGCCGCCCGATCGGGCCGGGCGGCCTGTCTGCGTGCTCGCTGTGTCCAAGCCCGGGCAAGAGGCCTTACTCCACCTTGCGAATGCGTTCGATCAGCGCGGTCGCGGCGGGATCCTCGGCGGTCCTCGCGTAGACCACGCTCTTCACCGGGCGGCGCGCGCCGGAATCGCAGAGGGTGAGGCCGACCAAGCCGCAGGGCTCGAAACTGCCGAGGGTCTCGCTGCCGATAGGGCCGTCCAGCACCTTCTGCATGTGCTCGATGGACCGGAACAGGATCTCGTGCCGGCCGCCGCTGCGCTCGGCGATCAGGGCGCCCATGTAGCGCAGCGCCTGCACGGTCGGATAATCCTCGGTCTGGGTGTCGGGCCGCGCGGAATTCACGCGCAACGGCGCTCGTCGCGCAGATGGCGATCACAAGCGCGACGACAACCACCCCGGTCCGCGAGCGTTCGGCACGGTTCAACACTGGCACACTCAACCCCTCAGTGGTGGAGTCTATGGCGGGAGCAAAAGGTTCAATGCAATCTAGCAGATGGTCGGGGGAAGGCCATCCCGCCCGGCGTAGCGGCGTGATTGTGCGGCGCGGCCGCCGCGCATTCCCGGTTGAAACCGCAAATGCCGCGCCTTAAGCAGGGACAGCCGCCTTTCGTCATGCGACCCGGGAAGAGCATCGTGACTTCAGCATCGCGCCTTTTGCAGATCGCCGCCGCCTTTGCGGCTCTCTCATTGGCCGCGCCGGTGCGTGCCGCCACCGACATCGCGTGGTGGCACGCCATGTCCGGCGAGCTCGGCCGGCAGCTCGAGAAGCTCGCCTCCGACTTCAACGCCTCGCAGCCGGATTATCGCGTCGTGCCAACTTACAAGGGCAATTACACCGAGACGGTGACGGCAGCGATCTTCGCCTTCCGCTCGCGCAGCCAGCCCGCGATCGTTCAGGTCAACGAGGTCGCCACCGCCACCATGACCGCGGCCAAGGGTGCGATCTATCCCGTGTTCAGCCTGATGCGGGACATGAACGAGCCGTTCTCGCTGGGCGATTACCTTCCCGCCGTCTCCGGCTACTACACCGATGCGGCCGGCAATCTGTTGTCCTTCCCGTTCAATTCGTCGACGCCGATCCTCTATTACAACAAGACCATGTTCCGCGACGCGGGCCTCGATCCGGAGACGCCGCCGAAAACCTGGCCGGAGCTCGGCGCTGCTGCAAAACGCCTGCGCGATCGCGGCGCGGCGTGCGGCTTCACGACGTCCTGGCCGTCCTGGATCCATGTCGAGAACTTTTCGGCGTTTCACAATCTGCCGCTCGCGACCCGGGCCAACGGCTTTGCCGCGCTGGATGCCGAGCTGACCGTCAACAATCCGGTCGTCGTCAAACACGTTGCCCAACTTGTCGAATGGCAAAAGACAAAACTGTTCGATTATAGCGGTCGCGGCCAGTCGGCCGAGCCGCGCTTCCAGAACGGCGAATGCGGCATCTTCATCGGCTCCTCGGCGACGCGGGCCGACATCAAGGCGAATTCGAAATTCGAGATCGGCTATGGCATGATGCCGTATTGGCCCGACGTGAAGGGCGCGCCGCAGAACTCGATCATCGGCGGCGCTACATTGTGGGTGCTGCGCGACCGCCCGCGCGAGGAATACAAGGGCGTGGCGCGGTTCTTCGCCTATCTGTCGCAGCCCGGCGTGCAGGCCGCCTGGCACCAGAACACCGGCTATCTGCCTGTTACCCGCGCTGCCTTCGAACTGACGCGCGCGCAAGGTTTTTACGAGCGCAATCCGGGCTCGGCGATCTCATTCGAGGAGATCACGCTGCATCCCCCGACGGAGAATTCGAAGGGCATCCGGCTCGGCTCCTTCGTGCTGATCCGCGGCGCGATCGAGGACGAGCTGGAGCAGGCCTTTGCCGGCCACAAGAGCGCGCAAGGTGCGCTCGATTCCGCGGTCGTACGCGGCAACAAGCTGCTGCGCCAGTTCGAGCGCGCCAGCCCGGATAGGTAGAGTCTTGAGATTGGATCTTTCGGCAGCCGCGAAGGAGGCGCGCTCCCTCTCCCGCTTGCGGGAGAGGGTTGGGGAGAGGGTGCCTCCGCGATCGAGAACCCCGAAGAGGAGAAAGCCCTCACCCGACGCTGCGCGTCGACCTCTCCCGCAAGCGGGAGAGGTGCACCGCGTCCTGCGCCTGCGCCGGATCGACTCAAGCCTGTTCTGCGTGAGCGCATGCGGATGACGAATGGTCCATCGGAGCAATTACCTCACTTCGCCGACGCAGAAAGCTTTCGCGCCTGGCGCGCCACTCCCTCGCGATGGCTGCCGATTGCGCTCGACATCGCGCACAGTCACGGTGTCGATGTCAGCGCGCCGCTTGTGTTTGCGACCGGCACCAATCTCGTCGTCGGCCTCAGTGACCGGCTGATCCTGAAAATTTTCCCGCCGCTGCTGCGCGCCCAATTCGTCTCCGAGCGCGGCTCGTTGACGCAGCTTGCCGGCCGTCTACATTTGCCGATTCCCGAGATCGTCGCGGAAGGCGAGCGCGACGGCTGGCCTTATCTGATCATCACGCGCCTTGCCGGCACGCTCGGCTCGGAGGTTTGGCCGCGATTAGCCGAAGCGCAGAAGGAGCGCGTGCTGCGTCAGATCGGCGAGACCATTGCGTCCGTGCAGCGCGCGCCGCTCGGCCCGGTCGCGCAAATCCAGCCGCGCTGGGACGACTTCATGCGCGCCCAGATGCTGGGCTGCAAGGCGCGACACACGCGTCTGGGCCTTGCGCCGAAATTCCTCGCCGGCCTCGACGATCTCCTGCGCGACGCGCCAAAACTCATTCCGATGGACTCGCCGCCGGTGATCCTGATCGGCGAATACATTCCGGAGAACTTCTTGCTCGCCTGCTGCGACGATCAATGGTCGCTCGCCGGCCTGTTCGACTTCGGCGACGTGCTGGCGGGATGGCGCGATTACGATCTGCTCGGGCCCAGCGCGTTCATGGCAGCGGGCCGGCCGGGGAGGGTGCGCAGCCTGCTCGAGGGTTTTGGTTATGCGAAGCCGGACTACGCGCTGAAGCGACGGCTGATGGCCCTGATGCTCCTCCACCGCGCCAGCGACCTCAACAGCCACATCTGCATCGAGGGCTGGCAGGAGCAGGCGAACGATCTTGTCGAGTTGCAGGATCTGATCTGGCCGGGATGACGCCCACGAGTTGAGCGCGGAGTACGACAGTCTATTTTATGTGCAATTACGCTTCTTTGTATGCAATGCCTTGGCATCTTGATTGAGAGCGGCGGCTTGGCCGGAAAGCTATATTATCACGTACTAACAACAACTTATTGATTGACTAGCGTCTCGTTAAGCCTTGGCACGAACCTTGCGAATCCAGTTCCAACCAAAAACTTTCGAGTTGGAGCCGTTTCATGAAGCGCCGCGATTTCCTCAAGTCCGTTTCCGGATTGGCCGCTGGTGCGGCGCTTCCGGCCATGCCGACGGTGATCTCGTCCGCCCAGGCCGATGCGCGGTCGGAGACGCTGCTGATCGTCTCGGAAGGTGGCCCCAACAATCTCGACATCCACGGCGTCGGCACCAACGTGCCCGGCTACGAAGTATCCTGGAATTGCTACGACCGTCTGATCAGCCACGAGATGAAGAGCGGCCCCGGCGGCGTGCCCTATTACGACCGTGACAAGTTTAGGGGTGAGCTCGCCGAGGACTTCAAGATCGACGAGATGTCGGTCACCTTCAAGCTGAAGAAGAACGCCAAATTCCACGACGGCGCGCCTGTGACCGCGAAGGACGTCAAATGGTCACTTGATCGCGCGGTGAGCGTCGGCGGTTTTCCGACCTTCCAGATGAGCGCGGGCTCGCTGACAAAACCCGAGCAGTTCGTCGTGATCGATGACTACACGATCCGCGTCGATTTCGCGAAGAAGGACCGGCTCACGATCCCCGATCTCGCCGTCATCGTTCCCTGCATCATCAATTCCGAACTGGTGAAGAAGAACGCCAGCGAAAAAGACCCCTGGGGTCTTGAGTACACGAAGCAGCAGACCGCGGGCTCGGGCGCCTACAAGGTGACGAAGTGGACCGCCGGCACCGAAGTCGTCATGGAGCGTAACGAGGATTGGGTCGGCGGCCCCTTGCCGAAGATCAAGCGCGTGATCTGGCGCATGGTGCCGCAGGCCGGCAATCGCCGCGCGCTCTTGGAGCGCGGTGACGCCGACATCTCCTACGAGCTGCCGTTCAAGGATTTCCAGGAGATGAAGGCGAGCGGCAAGCTCAACGTGGTGTCGCTGCCGTTCTCCAACGGCATCCAGTATATCGGCATGAACGTCACCAAGCCGCCGTTCGACAATCCCAAGGTACGTCAGGCGGTCGCCTACGCGATTCCCTATCAGAAGATCATGGACGCGGTGATGTTCGGGCTCGCGAACCCGATGTTCGGCGCGCCGAAGGACAAGCCGACCGAAGTCGCCTGGCCGCAGCCGCACAAATACAACACCGACATGGACAAGGCGAAGGCGCTGATGGCCGAGGCGGGCTACGCCAACGGCTTCGAGACCACGATCTCGTTCGATTTGAACTTCGCCGGCGTCAACGAGCCGCTCTGCGTGCTGGTGCAGGAGAGCCTGGCCCAGATCGGCATCAAGACCACCATCAACAAGGTGCCCGGCGCCAACTGGCGCACCGAACTGAACAAGAAGGAGATGCCGCTCTTCACCAACGTGTTCTCGGGCTGGCTCGATTACCCCGAATACTTCTTCTACTGGTGCTATCACGGCAACAATTCCGTCTTCAACACCATGAGCTACAAGTCGGCGGAGATGGACAAGCTCATCGACGGCGCACGCAATGCGGCAGCTATCGGCGACACGGCGACCTACGACACCGACGTGAAGGGCTTTGTCGACCTCGCCTACAGCGACATCCCGCGCATCCCGCTGTACCAGCCCTTCGTCAACGTCGCGATGCAGAAGAACATCAGCGGCTACCAATACTGGTTTCACCGCCGCCTGGATTACCGCGCGATGGCGAAGGGGTGAGGGGTCATGCTGACTATGATCGGCAAGCGCCTGATGTTCGCGATCCCGTCGCTGATCGGGGTCGTCATCGTCACCTTCCTGCTGACGCGCGCGCTGCCCGGCGACCCTGCCGCGTATTTCGCCGGTCCCGCCGCGACCAAGGAAGCCGTCGAGCAGATCCGCAAAAAGCTCGGCCTCGACAAGCCGCTGATCGAGCAGTTCTTCCGCTACACCAACGACCTCGCCCATGGCGATTTCGGCAATTCACTCACGACGGGCCAGCCGGTCGCGGCCGAGATCCGCAACCGCCTGCCGGCCTCCGCCGAGTTGACGCTGCTCGGCCTCGTCGTCTCGATCGTGATCGCCATCCCGCTCGGCGTGTTGGCGGCGACGCGGCCGGGCTCATGGGTCGATCATCTCTGTCGCGTCACGACGACGGCCGGCGTCTCGCTGCCGGTGTTCTTCACCGGCCTCGTGCTGGTCTATGTCTTCTATTTCCGGCTCGGCTGGTCGCCCGCGCCGCTCGGCCGGCTCGATGTGTTCTATAGCGCACCGCCGACGGTAACCGGCTTCTACCTGATCGACACCCTGATCGCGCGCGACCTCGAGGCGTTCCGTTCGGCATGCAGCCAGCTCATCCTGCCGGCGACGACGCTTGCGATCTTCTCGCTGGCGCCGATCGCGCGCATGACGCGTGCCTCGATGCTGGCGGTGCTGTCGTCGGAGTTCGTGCGCACCGCGCGCGCCAGCGGCCTGTCGCCCGCGACCGTCATCGTCACCTACGCGTTTCGGAACGCGATGCTTCCCGTCATCACCACGCTCAGCATGGTGTTCTCGTTCCTGCTCGGCGCCAACGTGCTGGTCGAAAAAGTGTTCGCATGGCCCGGCATCGGCTCCTACGCGGTCGAGGCGCTGATCTCGTCGGACTTCGCGCCGGTGCAGGGTTTTGTGCTGACCATGGCGGTCATGTACGTGCTGCTCAATCTCGTGATCGACATTCTCTATGGCGTGATCGATCCGCGCGTGCGGCTGGAAGGGTAGCGCATGATCCGGAAAAGTGGAGGCCGGTTTTCCGACAGGATCATGGGCAAAACAAAAGGGACACAATGAGCTCCGTTGCGCCTGCTGTCGAACCCGTAAGTCCCGCGCGGACGTCAGGGCTCGTCGCGTTGCTCGACCAGACCCGCTACGTGCTCGGCGAGAACAAAGTCACGGGCTTCGCCTTCGCGCTGCTGATCGTGATCCTCATTGCTGCGATCTTCGGTCCCTATGTGGTGCCGTATGATCCGCTGGCGTCCGACACCGCCGCGTCGTTGAAGCCGCCCTCGGCTGCGCACTGGTTCGGCACCGACCAGCTTGGTCGCGACATCTTCAGCCGGGTCGTCGTGGCGACGCGGCTCGACGCGTTCATCGCGGTGGCCTCCGTCGTGCTGGTGTTTTTGATGGGCGGGCTCGCCGGCATCGCCGCCGGCTATTTCGGCGGCTGGACCGACCGTATCGTCGGCCGCATCGCCGACACCATCATGGCCTTTCCGCTGTTCGTGCTCGCCATGGGCATCGTCGCGGCGCTCGGCAACACAGTGCAGAACATCATTTTGGCGACCGCGATCGTGAACTTCCCGCTCTATGCCCGGGTCGCGCGCGCCGAAGCCAATGTGCGCCGCAATGCCGGCTTCGTTCAGGCGGCGCGTCTCTCCGGCAACGGCGAATTCCGTATTCTTCTCGTGCATATTCTGCCCAACATCATGCCGATCATGATCGTGCAGATGTCGCTGACCATGGGCTACGCCATCCTCAATGCCGCCGGCCTGTCCTTCATCGGCCTCGGCGTCCGTCCGCCGACGGCGGAATGGGGCATCATGGTCGCCGAAGGCGCGGGCTTCATGGTCTCCGGCGAATGGTGGATCGCGCTGTTCCCGGGCCTCGCGCTGATGATCGCCGTGTTTTGTTTCAACCTCCTCGGCGACGGCCTGCGCGACATCGTCGACCCGCAGCGGAGGACGTGATGGCTGGAGTACGCGCAAATTCCCGCTCAAAATTCTCCAATGAAATCAATCCAATTCTACTGTGCATGGGGTTGTTTTCGACGGGTTTGTTTGGGAGGCACCCATGACCGCCCAGCCCCTGCTCGACGTCCAGGACCTCACGGTCGAATTCAACACCCGCCGCGGCATCGTCAAGGCGGTGCAGCACGTCAACATCTCCATCGCCAAGGGGGAGACGCTCGCCATCGTCGGCGAGTCCGGCTCCGGCAAATCGGTGACGTCGTATGCGGTGATGCGCATCCTCGACCGCGCGGGGCGGATCGCCGAGGGCTCGGTGATGTTCTCCGGGATCGACGTCAAGGCCGCGACCGAAGACCAGATGCGCGACCTGCGCGGCCGCGAAGTCTCGATGATCTTCCAGAACCCGCGCGCCGCGCTCAATCCGATCCGGAAAGTGGGCGACCAGATCGAGGACGTGCTGCGCACCCATGTGCAACAGGCCATGGTTTCGGACCGCGGCGAGAAGGCGATCGAGGCGCTGGAGCAGGTCAAGATCGCCCGCCCGCGCGAGCGCTATCACGCCTATCCATTCGAGCTGTCCGGCGGGATGTGCCAGCGCGTCGTCATCGCGCTCGCGCTCGCCTGCAATCCACAGCTTTTGATCGCGGACGAACCGACGACTGGATTGGACGTCACCACGCAGAAGGCGGTGATGGACCTGATCGTCGAGCTGACCAAGCGCAAGGCGATGTCCACCATCCTGATCACCCACGATCTCGGCTTGGCCGCCGCCTATTGCGACCGCGTCGTGGTGATGGAGAAGGGCCGGGTGGTCGAGACCGCGAAAGCCGCCGACATCTTCGCCAATCCGCAGCACCCCTATACGAAAAAGCTGATGCGCGCGACGCCGCGGCTCGGCGTGAGCCTGCGGGATCTGTTACCGGAGGAGGAGGGCGCAGCTGTCATGGCCGCGCCTGACCCGGCCATCCACCAGGCGTGGCAAGACGAGGCCAGGAAGAGCGACCAGCCCCTTCTCCTCATCGAAAAGCTCGTCAAGGAATATCCTCGCCAGGGCGCGACCGCGACGCTCGGCAAATTGCTCGGCCGCAAGCCGCCGGTCGAGCCGGATGTGTTCCGCGCGGTCGACGGCATCAGCTTTTCCATCGGTCATGGCGAGAGCGTCGGCCTGGTCGGCGAGTCCGGCTGCGGCAAATCGACCACGTCGATGATGGTGATGCGGCTCTTGGACCAGACCTCGGGCCTGATCCAGTTCGACGGCGAGGACATCGGCGGCATTGCGCCGGCGGGATTTGCCCGGCTGCCGCAACGCAGCCGTATCCAGATGGTGTTCCAGGATCCGACCGACAGCCTCAACCCGCGCTTTACCGCCGCACGAGCCATCATCGACCCCATCATGCAGCTCGGCGACATCAGGGGGCTCGATGCGCTGCGCACCCGCTGCGAGGAACTGGCCACCATGGTGGGCCTGCCGCTCAATCTGCTCGATCGCTTCCCGCATCAATTGTCGGGCGGCCAGAAGGCCCGCGTCGGCATTGCCCGCGCCATCGCCCTGCACCCAAAGCTCGTCATTCTGGATGAGCCGACCGCGGCGCTCGACGTCTCGGTGCAAGCCGTGGTGCTCAATCTGCTTCAGGACCTCAAGGCACGGCTAGGTATGAGCTATCTGTTCGTCTCGCATGATTTGAATGTGGTGCGCTTGTTGTGCGATCGTGTCATTGTCATGCGGTCGGGTCGAATCGTCGAAGAAGGCTCTTCCGACAGAGTCTTGAGCGATCCGCAGGACGATTACACCAAGGAGCTGCTGACGGCGATCCCGCATCCGCCGTTGCCGTTGCATTGATTGTTTGGGAGCGTGATGGCCGAACCGCTGGACGATTACATCGACGCCGTATCGCAGGCGCTGGCATTGCCGGTCGAGGACGCTTGGCGACCGGCCATTCGCGCCAACCTCGAAGTCTCGTTGCGGCTCGGCCGCCTCGTCGACGAATTCGCGCTGCCGGACGAGACCGAGCCGGCGCCCGTGTTCACCGTCTGACGCCGCCATGACGACCAAGCCAGAGATGACAGCTTCCGATATCGCGAGCGCGGTTGCGGGCCGCAAAATGTCGGCGCTCGATGCGACCGAAGCAGCGCTTGCGCGCATCAAGCAGCACGACACCATCCTCAACTCCTTCACCGACATCACCGCCGATCGCGCCCGTGCCAAAGCGCGCGCGATCGACGCCGATATCGCCGCCGGCAAGTCCGTCGGCCCGCTCGCCGGCGTGCCCTTCGCGGTGAAGAACCTGTTCGACGTCGCGGGCCTCGCCACACGCGCAGGCTCGAAGATCAACCGAGACCGCGTGCCCGCCACGCGCGATGCCACGCTGATCGAGCGCATGGAGGCCGCCGGCGCCGTGCTGGTCGGTGCGCTCAATATGGGCGAATACGCCTATGACTTCACCGGCGAGAATGTCCATCACGGTCCCTCGCGCAATCCGCATGACACCACGCGAATGAGCGGCGGCTCCTCCGGCGGCTCGGGTAGCGCGGTCGGCGGCGCGCTGGTGCCGATCGCGCTCGGCTCTGATACCAACGGTTCGATCCGCGTGCCGTCCTCCTTCTGCGGCATCTTTGGCCTGAAGCCGACCTATGGCCGGCTCTCGCGCGCGCGCTCGTTTCCGTTCGTCGCGAGCCTCGATCATCTCGGCCCGTTCGCGCGCTCGGCCACCGATCTCGCGCTGGCCTATGACGTGATGCAGGGCCCGGATGCCGACGATGCCGCCTGCACGGCGCGCGGGATAGAGCCGACGCTGCCGCTGCTCGCCAATCCGGTTTCGGACCTGCGCATTGCGATCGCCGGCGAGTACTTCCAGCAGAATCTGTTTCCGGAAGCCGTCGAGGCTATCGGCCGCGTCGCCAAGGCGCTGGGCGCAACGCGCGTGGTGGACGTGCCCGAAGCCGCGCGCGCCCGTGCCGCGGCCTATGTCATCAGCACCACCGAAGGCGCCTCGCTGCATCTCGATCGCCTGCGCAAGCGGCCGAACGATTTCGATCCAGCCGTGCGCGACCGGTTGATCGCGGGCGCCATGGTGCCGGCGCCGCTGGTCGACCGCGCCCAGAAATTCCGTCGCTGGTATCGCGCGCAACTCGCCGAGGTCTTCAAGTCCGTCGACGTGTTGCTCGCCCCCGCGACGCCTTGCACCGCGCCAAAGCTCGGCCAGGTCAATTTCAACCTTGGCGGCGTCGAGCTGCCGGTGCGCGCCAATATCGGCATCCACACCCAGCCGATCTCGTTCATCGGTCTGCCGGTCGTCGCGGTGCCGGTGCCGCTCGAGCCGCTGCCGATCGGCGTGCAGATCATCGCCGCGCCCTGGCGCGAGGACATCGCGTTGCGCGTCGCGTACGCGTTGGAGAAGATGGGCGTCGTCGCTCCGCCCAGCCCAAAAGGATTTTGAGATGGAGATCGATCTTCCCGACGTGATCGCGGAAGTCAAAGCCGCGTTCGACCGCTACGAGCAGGCGCTGATCACCAACGACGTCGCCGTGCTCGGCGAGCTCTTCCGCAACGATCCCCGCACGCTGCGCTATGGTATCGGCGAGAACCTCTACGGCTATGAGGCGATCTCCGGCTTTCGAGCCGGGCGCTCGCCGGTCGGCCTCAACCGCCGCACTGCGAAAACCGTGATCACCAGCTATGGCCGCGACACCGCGGTCGCCTCCACCCTGTTCTATCGCGACACGGTGCCGGGTAAGGTCGGCCGGCAGATGCAGACCTGGGTAAAATTCCCGGAGGGCTGGCGCGTCGTCGCCGCCCATGTCAGCATCATCGACGAGTCGAAAGAGACCTGATCGTATGACGCTTGACGACCTTCCGCAGGGAACACTGCCGGCCGAGCCGGTGGTGCCGCGCGTCGACCGGGCGTCGCCTTCGGTGCAGAAGGTCACGCGCGCCGAGGAGCTGCGCCTGCAACTCGCCGACGAGATCGTGCGCGGAGCTCTGGCGCCCGGCTCCCCGCTTGACGAGACCGACATCGCGCGCCGCTTCAGCGTCTCCCGCACGCCGGTGCGGGAAGCACTGCGCCAGCTCGTGGCAAGCGGTCTCGTCGAAGCGCGTGCTCATCGCGGCGCGGTCGTGGCGCAGCCTTCATTCGAACGGCTGACAAGCATGTTCGAGGCGATGGCGGAGCTAGAGGCGCTCTGTGCAGGTCTCGCGGCCGAGCGCATGTCTGCCGTCGAGCGCCACGGCCTGGAGGCCATCCACGAAGAGCTGCGGGTCTTGAGCTACACCGGCAATCCCGATCGTTTCCACGAGGTCAACGAGCGCTTCCACAACGCGATCTATGCGGGATCGCAGAACGGCTACATCGCCGAGATCACGCTGGCGACGCGCGTCCGCGTGCAGCCGTTCCGCCGCGCCCAGTTCCGCAACCTTGGACGTCTCGCCAAATCCCAAGCCGAGCACGACCGCGTCGTCGTCGCCATCATGCGCGGCGACAAGCAGGGCGCCGCGGCCGCGATGCGCGCGCATATCGAGCTGGTGCGCGGGGAGTACGAGATCTACGCGGTGTCGGTGTGATCTCCTCATCCTGAGGAGCGGCCGAAGGCCGCGTCTCGAAGGATGAAAGGCCGAGATGCAGCCGCGTGGCCTTCATGGTTCGAGACGGCGCCTGCGCGCCTCCTCACCATGAGGAGATGCACCTATCCCGTCGCCTTCTCCGCCATATACTTTCGCCAACCGCCATAGGCCGTAATGTCGCGGGCGTCGCCCAGCACTTCCGGCTCGACGAGAAACCCCTTCACGGTGCGGCCGTCGGCCAGCCGCACTGTGCCGATCGCCATCGGCGCGGGGATCGCGTTGACGAACTTGCCGAAAGCGGACGACGACAGCGACCATATCTCCAGCTCGATCGACGCGCCCTTGCCGGCTTCGACGCGCCGCATGCCCGGCTTCGGCGGCGTGGTCTTCAATGCGTAGAGCTTGTAGTCAGCCGCGGTCCTGGTCGCCTCGATCAGCTGGCCGTTCAGCGCTTTCAGCTCGCCGTTCAGCGCCATGCCTGACAGATGCGCGCCGACGACGGCGATCGGAATTTCATCGACGCTGTTCGCGGCAAGCGGCGCGAGCGGAGACTGCGCCACGCCCCTTGCGCCAAGCGTCAGCTCCGTAGCCGCGTGAAACACACGGCCGATGCTCGCGAGCAGCGCGTCATGTCCGGTCGGCGCAAGCAGCGTGATGCCGAATGGAATGCCGTCGTCCCGCATCGCTGCCGGCACCGCGAGACCGCAGAGGTCGAGCAGATTCACAAAATTGGTGTAGGTGCCGAGCCGACTGTTGAGCTCGACCGGATTGGCCAGCACCTGAGCGGTCGTATAGACCGTCGGTGCCGTCGGCAGCATCAGTGCGTCAATGTTGGTGAAGGTGCGCTCGGCGATCTTGCGCAGGCCCTGCAAGCGATAGAGCGCGGAGAAGGTTTCCGCCGCCGTCAGCCGCGCGCCGGCCACGGTGATCTCGCGCGTCACCGGATGGATCGCATCCGGCGCGGACGCCAGCAGGTCGCGGATCACGAGATAGCGCTCGGCGACCCACGGTCCCTCGTAGAGTAGCCGCGCTGTCTCGTAGAACGGCTCGAGGTCGAACTCGACGAGCGTTGCGCCAAGCGCGGTCCAGCGCTTCAGCGCATCGCTAAAGGCCGTTTCCGCCTTCTTGTCGCCGAAAAAGATCAGCTGTCCGTTGCGCGGCACGCCGAGACGCAGGTTTGCCGGGAGCGGCGTGATCGCGCCCAGCCGCCGATCGCGCGAGAACGGATCGGCCTGGTCGGGGCCAGTCATCACGGAGAGCGCCAACGCGGCGTCGTCCACGGTCAGTGCGAACACCGAGATGCAGTCGAGCGTCCGGCAGGCCGGCACCAGGCCAGCGGTCGAGATCATGCCGAGGCTCGGCTTCAGCCCGACGATGTTGTTGAGCATCGCCGGCACGCGTCCGGAGCCGGCGGTGTCAGTTCCCAGTGACAGCGGCACCAGCCCGGCGCCGACGGCGGTGGCTGAGCCCGAGCTCGATCCGCCGGGAATGAGATCATCGCGGATCGAATTGCGAGGGATGCCATGAGGGGAGCGTACGCCGACGAGGCCGGTCGCGAACTGGTCGAGATTGGTCTTGCCGATGATGATGGCGCCGGCGGCGCGCAGCCGTTGCACCGCGGTCGAATCATGCATCGGCGTATACGAGAAGGCCGGGCAGGCCGCGGTGGTCGGAAATCCCAGCGCGTCGATATTGTCCTTTACCACGACCGGCACGCCACAGAGCGGCAGGCTGGCGGCGTCCTTCGTGGCGAGCTTCTCGGCCTCCGTGATCGCGTCCTTTTCGTCGCGCAGGCTGATGAAAACGGCCGGATCGTTGTGATCGCGGATGCGCTGATAGGTGCGCGCGACCGTCTGCGCCGGCGTGAGCGTGCCCGCGCGATGCGCGGCCACAATCGCGGCGATCGTTTCAGGCTGCTCAGCCCCCATTCCAGCCTTCATGGCGACAAAACTCCGGCTATCTGCCTTCACCCGTATCGAAGCAAGCGATGTGCCATTGTGTACACGATCCGGGCAGGACGAGTGCTCCGGATATTATCGGGGGATCAGTCGCTTGAGGGATATTTCGAGGGTCGGGTGGCCGTCGTGCCAGCGCCCTGCCGGGAGCATTTGCATAAATAGTGGGCAGTCTGGGTCAGGTGAAGTCAGCGAGGATCCGCAGCAGCCGTTCCCGGTTCTCCTTGCCGATCCTGTCCTCGACATGCCGCTCGTGCTCCGCGGCGAGGCGCTTGAATTTCGCCAGCGCCGTCTCGCCTTGCGCGGTGAGGTGCAGGGCATGGGAGCGCCGGTCGGTCTTCGATCTGACCCGCTTCACGAGCCTGCGCTGTTCGAGGCTGTCGAGCAGATGCACAAGCCGCGCGCGCTCGATGCCGAGGCGCTTGGCCACCGCCATCTGCGAAAGGCCGGGATTGGCGCCGATCACCGTCAGCACCGAATATTGCGTCGGCCGGATGTCGACATTGCCGAGCGTTTTGACGAAGTCCTGGAAAATCCAGATCTGGAAGCGCCGCACCGCATAACCGGCGTGGCCGACCAGTGCGTCGAGGCCGATTTCGTCCGCGTCGTTCCGCGGCGTTGCGCCGTTGGCCGCACGCTTGCGTGGGAAAGTCTGGGCTGCGGTGGTTGTCACGTCGGGTCTCCTGCCGGGCCATTGTTGTAGCGTCTTCGCCGTGCCAGCGGAAGATTGTTGTTGACGACAACAATTGCCACGCTCAACATTATGGCCAACGCGGCCTGCGACGAGGCTGCGGCCGATCCCGGCTTCCGGGCGAGGAGGAAACCATGACAGCCGCCCCACGCGGTGATGCTTCGAGCTTGTTCGCGACGCCCAAAACCGTTGCCGAGCATCGCGCCGACGGCAGCATCGTGCTGCGCTCGCCCGACCCCTTGCGCAATGGCGCGCGCTGCATCGGCGACTGGCTGGAGCAATGGGCGCGGCAAAGGCCTGATGCGATTTTCCTCGCAGAGCGCAGCAGTGCCGAAGCGCCGTGGACCACCGTCACCTATGCGCAGGCGCTGCGCCAGGTGCGTGCTGCGGCGTCCTGGATTTTGGCGCAGGGTCTCAGCGCAGAGCATCCGCTAGCGATCCTCTCCGACAACAGCATCGATCATGCGCTGCTGGCTCTTGCGGCCCAGCATATCGGCGTGCCCTCGGCGGCGATCTCGCCAGCCTATTCGCTGATGTCAAAGGACTTTGACAAGCTCAAGAGCATGATCACACTGCTTGAGCCCGCCGCGATCTATGTCTCAGCAGTGAAGCCGTTTGCGGCGGCGATGGCCGCGATCAAGCCGCTGCATCGTGCGCAGATCATCAGCGGCAATGCAGACGATATCGATGCGCTGGCCTTCGGCACCATCGCGGCAACGCCCGAGAGCCCCGAGGTCGCAACGGCCTTTGCCGCGGTGACGCCCGATACGATCGCAAAATTCCTGTTCACCTCGGGCTCGACCGGTACGCCGAAAGCCGTGATCAACACCCAGCGCATGCTGACTTCCAGCCAGCAGGCCAAGGCGCAGACCTGGACCTTTCTCGAGCAAGCTGGCAGCGATCTCGTCATTCTCGACTGGCTGCCCTGGAGCCACACCTTCGGCGCCAACCACAATTTCAATCTCGTGCTGCGCAATGGCGGCTCGCTCTATATCGACGGCGGCAAGTCTGCGCCGGGCCTCTTTGCGACGTCACTCGCCAATTTGAAAAGCGTGATGCCGACGGTCTATTTCAACGTGCCGCGCGGCTTTGACATGCTGATCGCGGCGCTGCGCGGCGACGAGGCGCTGTGCCGCCGCTTCTTCGGCGAGGTGAAGTTCGCGTTCTACGCCGGTGCCGCGCTGCCTCAAAATCTATGGGACGCGCTCGAAGAACTCTCCGTCAAGACCGTTGGCCGCGCGCTGCCAATGGTCTCGGCGTGGGGCTCAACCGAGACGTCGCCGCTGGCGACCGACTGCCATTTCCTCGCGGAGCGTTCGGGCAATATCGGCGTGCCTATACCCGGCACCGAATTGAAGCTTGTCCCCTCCGGCGACAAGCTGGAGGTGCGGGTGCGCGGCCCCAACGTCACGCCGGGTTACTGGAAGGCGCCGGAGCTGACCAGGCAGGCCTTTGATGACGAGGGCTTTTATCTCATCGGTGACGCCGTGAAGTTCGCCGACGCCGGGCGGCCCGAGCGCGGCCTGTTCTTCGACGGCCGCGTCGCGGAGGACTTCAAGCTCAATTCCGGCACCTGGGTCAATGTCGGCACGCTGCGCGTCGCCGGCATCGCCGCGCTGGCGCCGCTCGCGCAGGACATCGTCGTCACCGGTCATGGCGGCGACGAGGTGCGCTTCCTGGTGTTTCCGAACATCGCCGCCTGCCGAGTTCACGCGGGTTTGCCCGAGACGGCAGGCGCGAACAACGTGCTCGCGCATGACAAGGTCAGAACGGCGATCGCGCGGGGTCTCGCGAAACTGAAGCAGCAGGGGGCCAATTCCTCCGGCCACGCCACGCGCGCACTGCTGCTCGCCGAGCCGCCGTCGGTGGACGGCGGGGAGATTACGGACAAGGGCTACATCAATCAGCGCGCCGTGCTGACGCTGCGCGTCAAAGCGCTGGCGCGGTTGAACGACGATGCGCCGGGGGAGTGGATTGGTCCGTAGCGGTTGTTTGGGCCCGTGCCCCGGACGCAGCGCAGCACGCAGTGATGCGCTGCAGAGCCGGGGCCTATCTCGCTTAGTGCGCGCCGTCGCATGGATCCCGGCGCTGCGCAGCAGCGTTTCACGCTGCAGCGCGTCCGGGACACGAGAGTTGGGCAAGCCCAATTACGCCAGCGATTCTGCCGCAATATCTTTGCCGATTCTTTTGTTGCCTAAGCAACTAACTTGTGCGAACCGTTCGGGACAAGGATGATGGCGGGAGGAACCGCCGCGTCAGATCTCGGAGGGAGCAATGCTCAGCAGAAAGGGTGCCGCGGGCGAATGCCGGTGCATGCCTGGGCGTGACAGGGGTCCGCGCCCGCTGCGCGGCGCGTCAGGTCTCGGTGCCGCCGGTGACCGCGCCGAGATTCTCGTGCAGGCGGCGCAACAGGTCGATCAGCACCTCGCGCTCGTCCTTGCCCAGACAAGACAACAGGCGTCGCTCGCGCTCGAATGCCGCGACGATCACCTTGTCATGGGTAGCGCGGCCCTTCGCCGTCAGCGAGATCGAATGAGTGCGCCCGTCGTCGGGGTCGGTGCGGATCGACACCAGCCCCCGCTTTTCCAGGCCCGCCAGCGTCCGGCTCACCGGGCCCTTGTCGAAACCAATGACGTGGCAGATGCGCGAAGCGGGAATGCAGGGCTCGATCGCCAGCAGCGACATGATCCGCCATTCCGTGACGTTGACGCCGAACTGCCGCTGATAGAACGCGGTGGCGCTGTTCGAGAGCTTGTTGGCGATGAAGGTGATGAACGCCGGGACGTAGCGATCGAGATCGAGCGTCGGCCCCGTCTCCGCGGGTGCAGGTTTTTGGCGGGCTCTGGTCGAAGACGGCGGCATATCGGGATTCTGTCTCGCGGCGTGTCCGGAGACCTAAAGGTAAGCGCGGCCCTTTCACAAGATCAAAATGAGGGAGGAGTTCAATGAGTGCACCCGGCTCTGCCGTATCGGCCGTCCCGCATCTCGACGTCGATCCCTTCGACATGGATTTTTTCGCCGATCCTTATCCGACGCATGAATTGCTGCGAGAGACAGGTCCGGTCGTTTATCTCGACAAATGGAAACTCTACGGCGTAGCGCGCTATGCCGAGGTTCATGCCGTGCTGAACGACCCCGCGACGTTCTGCTCGAGCCGCGGTGTCGGTCTCTCCGATTTCAAGAAGGAGACGCCGTGGCGGCCGCCGAGCCTGATCCTCGAGGCCGATCCTCCCGAGCACACCCGCACGCGTGCCGTGCTCTCAAAGGTGCTGTCGCCGACGGTGATGAAGGGGCTTCGCGACCGCTTCGCCGCGGCAGCGGAAGCGCGTGTGGACGCGCTGCTGGAGAAACGCAGCTTCGATGCCATCGCGGACCTCGCCGAAGCCTATCCGTTGTCGATCTTCCCGGACGCGCTCGGGCTGAAGCCTGAGGGACGCGAGAATCTCATTCCCTATGCGAGCTTGGTGTTCAACGCCTTCGGCCCGCCGAACCAATTGCGCAAGGAGGCGATCGCGCGCTCGGCGCCGCACCAAGCCTACGTCACCGAGCAGTGCCAGCGCGACAACCTCACGCCCGGCGGTATCGGCGCCTGCATCCACGCCCATGTCGACGAGGGTGCCATCACCGCCACTGAAGCGCCGCTGCTGGTGCGCTCGCTCTTGTCGGCCGGTCTCGACACCACCGTCAACGGCATCGGTGCAGCGGTCTACTGTCTCGCGCGCTTCCCTGAGCAGTGGCAGCGCCTGCGCAACGATTTCACGCTGGCGCGCAACGCTTTCGAGGAGGCCATTCGTTTTGAAAGCCCGGTGCAGACCTTCTTCCGCACAACAACGCGCGAGGTCGAACTGTCAGGCGCGACCATCGGTGAGGGCGAGAAGGTGTTGATGTTCCTGGCTGCCGCCAATCGCGATCCGCGGCGCTGGGACAAGCCCGACAGCTACGACATCACCCGCCGCACGTCCGGCCATGTTGGCTATGGCTCAGGTATTCACATGTGCGTCGGCCAGCTGGTCGCGCGGCTCGAAGGCGAGACAATGCTCGCGGCGTTGGCCCGCCGGATCGCAAAGATCGAGATCACCGGCGCTCCACAACGTCGCTTCAACAACACGCTGCGCGGGCTCGACAGCCTGCCTGTGACCATCATGCCGGCCTGACGCTGCTGGCATCGAAAACAATAAATACGACAGGGGAGGGAACAATGAAGAACTTGAAGTGGACACTTGCGCTGGCTGCGAGCTTGATCGGCGGCGCGGCAAATGCCGAGATATCGGACAATGTCGTGCGCGTCGGGGTGCTCAACGACATTTCCGGCATCTTCCAGGACACAAACGGCATGGGTTCGGTCGAGGCCGCGCGCATGGCTGCCGAGGATTTCAACGGCGGCGGCAAAGGCATCAAGGTCGAGATCGTCTATGCCGATCACCAGAACAAGGCCGATGTCGGCAACGCCATCGCGCGCAAATGGCTCGACGTCGAGGGTGTCGACGCCATCGTCGACGTGCCGAACTCGGCCGTCGGTCTCTCCATCAACACGCTGCTGCGCGACAGCCGCATGACGTTCCTGGCGTCGTCCACCGCGAGCTCCGATCTCACCGGCAAGGCCTGCTCGCCCAACACCATCCAATGGGTCAACGACGCCTGGGCCACAGGCAATACCACGGCGGCCGCGATGATGTCGCGCGGCGGCAAGGACTGGTATTTCCTTACGGTCGATTACGCGCTCGGCAAGGGCATCGAAGCGGAAGCCCAAAAATACATCGAGGCGCATGGCGGCAAGGTGTTGGGTTCCAGCAAGCATCCGCTCGGCACCTCCGACTTCGCGTCCTTCCTGTTGCAGGCGCAGGGCTCGAAGGCGCAGGTGATCGGGCTCGCCAATGCCGGCGGCGACACGATCAACGCGGTGAAGCAGGCCGCCGAGTTCGGGATACAGCAGGGCGGACAAAAGCTGGTCGCCTTCCTGCTCTTCATCAACGACGTCCATGGCATGGGCATCAAGGTCGCGCAGGGCCTTCAGCTCATGGAGGCCTTCTACTGGGACATGAACGACGACACCCGCGCCTTCGCCAAGCGGTTCGCCGCGCGGCCCGGCATGAACGGCAAGATGCCAAGCGGCAACCAGGCCGGCGTCTATGCGTCCACGCTCGCTTATCTCAACGCGGTCGCCGCGACCAGCAGCGACAATGCCAAGGACGCTGTGCCCGAGATGAAGAAGTTCAAGGGCAAGGACAAGCTGTTCGGCGACACCACGATCCGCCAGGACGGCCGCGTCGTGCATCCGATGTATCTGTTCGAGGTGAAGAAGCCGGAGGAGTCGAAATATCCGTACGACTATTACAAGCTGGTCTCGACGATTCCCACGGAGCAGGCGTTTCGGCCGCTGGCGGAGGGCGGGTGTGAGCTGGTGAAGTAGGGTCTCGTGCCCCGGACGCAGTACGGCGCGTAGCGCTGCGCTGCAGAGCCGGGGCCCACAGGTCTGGGCCCCGGCTCTGCGTCGCGTCATTTCATGCGGCGCCGCGTCCGGGACACGAGAGGATGGTCCCTACACCACCTTGCTGCTTCCCTGCGTGATCAGCCGCGCGGCGCGCTGGTCGCGGGCGTAGATCCAGAGCCAGCTCAGCGCGACGCTGAGGCGGTGGCGCAAGCCGATCAGGAAGTAGATGTGGGCGATGCCCCAGATCCACCACGCGACGGTGCCGCGCAGTTTTACCTTGCCGAAGTCGATCACCGCGAGCCGTTTGCCGATCTGCGCGAGGCTGCCGGAGTGCTTGTAGCGGAACGGGCCTGTCGGTTCTCCGCGCAGCCGGACCTTGATGCTGTCGGCGACGTGACGTCCCTGCTGCTTGGCGGCCGGCGCGATACCGGGCACAGGCTTGCCGTGCCAGGCGTTGATCACAACGGTGTCGCCGATCGCAAAGATTTCGGGATGACCGGGGATGGTGAGATCGGCCTCCACTTGTACGCGTCCGGCACGATCGGCCGGCGCGCCCAGCCACTCAGCCGCGGGCGAGGCGCGGACGCCGGCGGCCCAGATCTTGGTTTTGGCATCGAGCCGCGTGCCGCCGAAAACCACGCCGTCGCGGTCGATCTCGGTGACGGCCTTGCCAAGTACGACCTCGACGCCGATCTTTTCCAGCGAGGCCTGCGCATAGGCCGAGAGGTCGTCGGCAAAACCTGCCAGCACGCGCGGCCCCGCCTCGATCAGCACCACGCGCGCTTTCGTCGTGTCGATGTTGCGGAAATCGCCGGGCAAGGTGTGGTGCGCCATTTCGGCAATGGTGCCGGCAAGCTCGACCCCGGTGGGGCCGGCGCCGACGATGACGAAAGTCAGCCGCGCCGCGCGCTTTTCCGGATCGGTCTCGCGCTCGGCGCGCTCGAACGCCACCAGGATGTGACGGCGCAGCGTGGTCCCGTCCTCCAGTGTTTTGAGACCCGGCGCGAACTGCTCCCATTCGTCGTGGCCGAAATAGGCATGCCGCGCGCCTGTGGCGAGCACCAGCGTGTCGTAAGGCACCTCGCTGCCGTCGTCGATCAGCACGCAGCGCCTGTCGGCATCGACACCGCTGACGGTCGCAAAGAGCGTCGTCACGTCGCGCCGGTCGCGCATCAGGTGCCGGACCGGCCAGGCGATCTCGCTGGTGGCGAGCGAGGCGGTCGCGACCTGATAGAGCAGCGGCTGGAACAGGTGATGGTTGCGGCGGTCGATCAGCGTGATCTCGACCGGGCTGCCGGCCAGCCGGTGGGTCGTCTCCAGTCCGCCGAAGCCGGCTCCGACGATGACGACGCGATGCGGTGTCGTGGTCATGATGCGCCCTCGAATCTCGCTTCTCTGTTCTTTTATTTAAGTGCGAATTGGGCGTCGCGGTCCAATAGCGGTCATCAATCGCCGGATAGGCCAAGTGTATCGAGTGTACCGATATCCCGCGAAAAAGCGCCGCAGCCCTCGCCGAAGTGAGTAGAACTATATTTCTTGCCATTCACGATTAGGGCGAATTATGGTGCAGGGCAGGCGCTGAGCCATTGGCGGCTCGACAGATTTTGCGTTCAATAGAGATTGACCCGGGGCGGCGATCACCCGTTTGCGGGCTTCAATAATAAGGAGGGGAGAGGCTATGAGGACGGCATTCTGGCTGGCGGGCGCAGCGGCGCTGGTGCTGGCAAGCCCGGCATTCGCCGGCGACACCATCAAGATCGGCTTCGTTTCGACCTTCAGCGGTCCGACCGCCGTGATCGGCAACGACATGCGCAACTCGTTCGAGCTCGCGCTGGATCACATCGGCCGCAAGATGGACGGCAAGCCGGTCGAGGTGATCTACGAGGACGACGGGCAGAAGCCCGATGTCGGCAAGCAGAAGACCGAGAAGCTGGTGCAGTCCGACAAGGTCGATTTCATCGTCGGCTACATCTGGTCGAATGTGCTGCTGGCCTCGCTCAAGACCGCGGTGGATTCGCAGACCATCCTGATCTCGGCCAATGCCGGTCCGTCGCAGCTCGCGGGCGATCTTTGTTCGCCCTACGTGTTCTCGACCTCCTGGCAGAACGACCAGACGCCGGCCGCCATGGGCCTCTACATGAACCAGAAGGGCGTCAAGAGCGTGTTCCTGATCGGCCCGAACTACGCCGCCGGCAAGGACATGCTCGCGGGCGTGAAGAGCACGTTCAAGGGCGAGGTCAAGGGCGAGGAATACACGGTGTGGCCGAGCCAGCTCGACTTCTCCGCCGAGCTCTCCAAGGCGCGCGCCTCGGGCGCCGAGTCGATCTTCGTGTTCTATCCCGGTGCGGCCGGCGTGCAGTTCCTCAACCAATATGCGCAGGCCGGGCTGAAGAGCACGATGCCGCTCTATACGGCTTTCACCGTCGACGAGCTGTCGCTGCCGCTGCAGAAGGAGAACGCGCTCGGCGTGCCCGGCGCGCAGGAATGGGTGAATGATTTGCCCAACGAGCAGAACAAGCGCTTTGTCGCCGACTACCGCAAGAAGTACACCGGCCTGCGCCCGACCTATTACGGCGCGCAAGCCTATGACGCGGCCCAGCTCATCAACAGCGCGGTGGTCGCGGTCAAGGGCGACACCAGCAAGAAGGACGCGATGAAGGCCGAGATGGAGAAGGCCAATTTCAAGTCGCTGCGCGGCCCCTTCAAATACGGCAAGAACCACATCCCGGTGCAGAACTTCTATCTCCAGGACGTCGTCAAGGACGGCGACGGCCAGCTCTCGCTGAAGACGGTCGCGACCATCGTCGAGAACGACCAGGATCGCTTCCACGACAAATGCGCAATGAAGTGAGGTCTCTGCTTTCCCTCTCCCCGCTCGCGGGGAGAGGGGCTCTCAGCTCTCTCCCCGTCATTGCGAGCGCAGCGAAGCAATCCAGAATCTTTCCGCTGAGGGATTCTGGATTGCTTCGTCGCAAGGGCTCCTCGCAATGACGGCGTAGAGTCTACACCCGCGGCATGCTCGCAGGCCGCACTTCGCGCGCCTGCGCGGCAAGCCTGATCCCGGCATTGGCCGCGCCGAAGCCCTGATAATCCCGCCGCTCCACGATCTCGAAAAAGAACCGCTCGTCGAAAATGTGGGTGTAGACCTGGAAGAACTCTCCGTCGCCTTCGCGGTCGTAGAGGATGTGGTTGGCGCGCAGCTGCGCCATCAGCTCGGGTGCCAGATCGTACTTGGCTTCGATGTCGTCGTAGTAATTATCAGGGATATCGAGGAAATCAGCGCCGCGCTTGCGCATCTCCGCGACCGCCGCAAAAATGTCCCGGCACGTGAACGCGACGTGCTGCACGCCCGAGCCGAAAAACTCCGAGATGAAGCGCGCCGGCAGTGTACGGTTGGCGGATGAGCCGTTAAGCACGAAACGCAGGCTCTGGTCGTCATTGATGACGGCCTGGCTCTGCACGAGCCCTCTGGGATCGGCGATCTCCATCTGTGGCAGACGCGTCAGGTCGAGGATCCCGGTGTAGAACAACAGCCAGGACAGCATCTCGTCATAGGGCATCGACTGCGCGATGTGATCGACGGCCAGCAGCGCGTCCGCGCCGGCGTCGCTCGCAATCGGCTCGAAATCCGTGTCCCAGTTCTTGCCGGCCTGATCGAGGAAATACAGCAGGCTGCCGCCGACGCCATGGATCGCGGGAATTTCGAGTTCGCCCGGCCCGACCGGCTGGTAGAAGGTGCGCGCCTTCAGCGTCTCGGCGCGTTGCATGGCAAGGCCGGCATTGTCGACCTCGAGCGCGATGGCGCAGACGCCGGGACCGTGCGTGACATAGTGCGAATGCGCAAAGCCGTCGGTCTCGGAGTTGATGACGAGCTCGACCTTGCCTTGCGACCAGCGTTCCACCGCCTTGCTGCGATGCTTGCCGGTCTTGCGGAAGCCGAGCTGCGAAAGCAGGTGGGCGAGTTCGCCGGCCTTGGTCTCGTTGACGGCAAACTCGATGAATCCCGTACCGCGACTTTTGGCCTTCGGCGCCAGGGGCTCGCTGATGAGCTTTGGCCAATCCGGTGCAAGCTGGTCCTCCAGCAGAATCAGCGAGCGCAGGCCGTCGACCGCGGTCTGCATGGCCGAGCCGGCGCGGAACTGGTCGTTGAAGATCTCCAGCGACAGCGGCCCCGCATAGCCGGTCGCCGCGATCGCCGCCATGAACTCGCCGACCGGCAGATCGCCCTGGCCGGGGAAGGAGCGAAAGTGCCGGCTCCACGACAGGATGTCGAGCTCGAGCTTCGGTGCATCCGCAAGCTGGACCAGAAAGATCTTGTCGCCGGGGATCGAGGCCATCGCGCGAACCGGAAAGCCGGGGGCCAGCGCGTGAAAGCTGTCGAGGATGACGCCGATCGCGGGATGATCGGCGCGCCGCACGATCTCCCAGGCGTCGCGGTAGTCGTTGACGTGGCGTCCCCAGGCCAATGCCTCGTAGCCGACGCGCAAAGACCGTTTTGCCGCGCGCTCGCCAAGCTCGCAAAAATCATCCCCGGCGCGGTCGATGCCGCCGAGCGAGCTGGGGGACACGTTGGAGCAGATCAGCAGCAGGTCGGTGCCGAGCTCCTGCATCAAGTCGAACTTGCGTTCGGCGCGGGCAAAATTGCGCGAACGCTGCGGCTCCGGCATGCCCTCGAAATCACGGAACGGCTGAAACGCGCAAATCTCCAGATTGAGGTCGCCGCAGAGCTTTGCGATGTCGCGCGGGCTTGCGCCGAACGACAGCAGATCGTTCTCGAAAATCTCGACCATATCGAAGCCGGCGGATGCGATGGCGCGGAGCTTTTCGTCGAGGCTGCCTGACAGGGAGACGGTCGCGATCGAGCGCTTTTTCATGCTGCGTCGTCCTCCTCCATCGCACCGCCCAGGAAGAGCTGGCCGATTCGCGGGTCGTTCAGGATTCGCTTCGCGCCGTCGACCATGCGGGTCTGGCCGAGCTCGAGCACGATGCCGATGTCGGAAATCTCCAGTGCCGAGCGTGCGTTCTGCTCGATCATCAAAATCGTGACGCCCCGGTCGCGCAGGGATCTCAGGATGTCGAAAGTCTGCTGCACCATCAGCGGTGACAGGCCGATCGAGGGCTCGTCGATCAGCACGAGCCTTGGTTCGAGCAGCAGCGAGCGGGCGATTTCGAGTTGCTTCTGCTCGCCGCCGGACAATGTGGAAGCCTGCTGCGTCGATTTCCGCCGCAGCGCCGGGAACAGGTCGAGCGCGGCCTCGATCCGGCTCTGCAGGTCGATGCCCTTGCCCGCGGAAACGCCGCCGAGCTCGATGTTGTGGCGCACCGACAGCTCGGGAAAGATGTTGCGGCCCTGCGGCACGTAGCAGATGCCGGCATTGAGCAGCGCGCGCTGGCTCAAATTGGTGACGTCGCGGCCGGCAAAACTGATCTTGCCCTCGCGCAGCTTGAGCAGGCCGAAGATCGCCTTGAACACGGTGGACTTGCCGGCGCCGTTCGGGCCGATGATGGTGGTGATGGTGGCCTGCGGCACGGCGAAGGTGGTGCCGTTCAAAATCGTCATCTTGCCGTAGCCGCCGACGAGATTGTGAACCGAGAGGATCGGATCGCTCATGATGGCTCTCCCTAATGTCCGAGATAGGCTTCGATCACGGCGGGATCCTTGCGGACCTCGTCGGGCCGTCCCATTGCCAGCACCTTGCCTTCCGCCATCACCATCACGCGCGAGCACAGCGACATCACGAATTCCATGTTGTGCTCGATCACGACGAACGTGGCGTTCTTCTCGCGGTTGATCGCGACCAGCCGCTCCTTCAAATCCGTCAGCATCGACGGGTTGACGCCGCCGGCGGGCTCGTCGAGCAGCACCAGGCGCGGTCCACCCATGAAGGCCATGGCGGCGTCGAGCAGCTTCTGTTGGCCATAGGAGAGTCCGCCGGCCGGCTCGTCGGCGAGATGATCGAGCTTGAAAAAGCCGATCATCTGGTTGGCGGCCTCTGTCAATCCGGCATCGGAGCGGCCGACCAGGCGCGAGGCCATGCTGCCCTGGTGCTCCTGGCCTGCGAGGATCAGGTTCTCGCGCACCGAGAGTTTTGGAAACACCTGCAACAGCTGGAAGGTGCGGCTGACCCCGAGCTTGTTGAGCTCGGCAGGGCGCAGGCCGGTGACCACCTTGCCGTCGAGCTTGACCTCGCCGCCTGATGGCGTGAGCTGGCCGAGGATGCAGTTGAACAAGGTGGACTTGCCGCAGCCGTTCGGGCCGATCAGGCCGAGGATCTCGCCTTCGCGCACGTCGAAAGAGACGCCGCCGACGGCACTGATGCCGCCAAAGTTCTTCTTGATGTCGGTGACTTCGAGGACTGCGCTCATTGCACCGTCTCCAGCCGGGATTTTGCGACAGCGCGCAGCGTAGAAGCCGCCTTGGTGCGGCGTTCGGCCAGATAGCGATCCAGGATTCCCAAAATGCCGGTCGGCGACCAGATCAGCAGCCCCATCACCGCGATCGCGTAGAGCATCAGATAATAGCCCTCGGTGAAGCGCAGCCATTCCGGCAGCAGCACGGCGATCATCGCGCCCAGGAACGGACCCAGGAAGAAGCCGGCGCCGCCGACGATCACCATCATCAAGAGGTCGAGCGAGAGCGACAGGTTGAACGGCACGGGATCGATATATTGCGTCAGCGGCGCATAGAGCGCGCCGGCCACGCCGCCGAGCGCCGAGCCGATCGCGAACGCCATCAGCGTATAGCGGCGCGTGTCGACGCCGAGCGATTGCGCGCGCAGCGGATTTTCGCGCAGCGCCATGAACGCGCGGCCCCAGGGTGAGCGGATCAGCCACCACACCGCCAGCGACACGATCGCGAGCGAGCCGAGGCAGACATAGTAGAACGGCAGCGGCTTGCTGGTTGGGATGCCGAAGATGTGCGGGCGCGGAATGTTGGAGATGCCGTAGATGCCGCCGGTGAGCCAGCTCTCGTTGCGAAACACCAGGAAGGCCAGCGTGGAGAAGGCGAGCGTGACGAAGGCGAGGTAGTGGTGCTGCACCCGCAGCGCGGGGTAGCCGAGCACCCAGCCGACCGCGAAGCTCAACGCGATCGCGACGACGATCGCCGCCGGCAGCGGCCAGCCATGCGTGGTCATGATCGCTGCCGCGTAAGCGCCGATGCCGACGAAGGCGCCCTGCGCCAGCGAGACCTGGCCGGCATAGCCGAGCGTGAGGTTGAGGCCCATGGCGGCGATCGCCATCACCGCCCACTGGCTCAGGATGAACAGGCCATAACGGTTGAAGTTCATGGGGATGACGATCAGCGCGGCGATGACGATGAGGCCGAGCGCGATCTTCAGAGGTTTGGCGAAGGCGCTCATACGGTGCGCTCCTCGGCACGGCCGAGCAAGCCCTGCGGCCGGAACAGGATGACGGCGATCAGGATGATCATCGGCACGGCGGCGCGGTACTGCGTCGAGACGTAGGCGGCGGCGAGATTGTCGAGCACGCCGATCAGGAGGCCGCCCGCGATCGCGCCGCGCACCTGGTTGAACCCGCCGACGATCGCGGCGATGAAGGCGGCCTGGCCCAGCACCTCGCCCGATGTAAATTTTGCGAGATAGATCGGCGTGATCAACAGCGAGGCGAGCGCGACCAGGAACGCATTGATCAGGAAGGTCAGGAGAATCATGCGCTCGACCGGGACGCCGATGATGCGCGCCACCATCGGGTTCTGCGCCGCCGCCTGCATCTGGTGGCCGAGCGAAGTTCGGTTCAGGAGCGCGGTCAGACCGGAGACAGCAAGGATGGCGAGGACGAGGACGCCGATGCTTTGCAGCGAGACGGCGTGGCCGAGGATGGAGACGTCGCCGGTCGGCACGATCGAGGGGAAGGGCGAGGCCTCGGCGCTGAAGAACTGCTTCACGGCCTCCTTGATGCCGATCGCGAGCGCCATGGTCGCGATCGCAAGCGGCAGCACGCCATGGCGCAACATCGGATCGACCAGCAGCATCTTGAAGGCGAGGCCCAGCAGCAGCATCGAGAGCAGGATGCCGAGGATGATCGCGAGCCAGAACGGCGCGCCGGCATGCATTGCTGCCAACATCAAAAATGCCGGCAGCATCACGAACTCGCCTTGCGCGAAATTGATGGTCTGCGAGGTCTGCCACAGCAGCGTGAAGCCGACCGCGACCAGCGCATAGATCGCGCCGGTGGCAAGTCCCGCGACCAGAAGATCGAACAGATTTGACATGGGTTCTCTTTGATCGTTAGAGCCCGAGTGAAAGCGCGTTCAGGTCTATCACTCCCTCTCCCCGCAAGAGCGGGGCGAGGGAGAAGAAAGAAGCCCTCACTTCACCTTCGGCAGCACCTGCTTCACGACCTGCTTGCCTTCGACCACCTCGACCAGAAAGCTCTGGCGATCGATGTCGCCGGTGTCGCTGAAGGTGACGTCCATCAGGATGCCCGGCTCGTCCGCGGCCTTGATGGTCAGGCCATGCAGCGTGTCGGCGAAGGCTTTGGAATCGACTTTGCCCATTTTCTCGGTCGTGGCTTTCACCATGTAGACCGCAAGATAGCCCTTCAGGCCGTTATGGTCGGGCACGTAATTGTACTTCTTCGCAAACTTGTCGCGAAACGTCTTGATCAGGTCGACCGGGGCGTCGGTGGTCAGGCCGACATGGCCGCGCGCGCCATTGGCGGCATCGCCCGCGAGCTCGATCACCTTCTGGCCGATCAGCGTGGTCTCGCCCATCAGCGGCGCGGTGACGCCCTGGCGCTTCAGCTCCTTCAGGATGCGCGCGCTCTCTTCCTCGTTCAGGTAGACGAACACGGCGTCGGGATTGGCGGCCTTGATCTTGCCGACGTCGGCGGCGAAATCCGCCTGGCCCGCTTCGGTGGAGAGATCGGCGACCACCTTGGAGCCGAGCCGGTCGAGCTCCTTGACCACGACGTCGCGACCGCCGCGGCCGAAATCATTGTTGACCCAGACCACCGCGACCGACTTCGCCTTCATGTCGTCGTGAATGTATTTGGCGACCTTCGGCATCGAGGATTGCTGGCCGAACGAGGTGCGGAACAGGAATTTGTTTCCGGCCTGCGTCAACTCGGCGGCTTCGCCACCCATGATCTGCGCGATGCCGGCTTCGGCCGCGAGCGGCGCGGTGACCTTCACGGAGCCGGAATAGCCGGGCCCGAGCAGCACATAGGGCTCGGCGTCGAGCGCCTTCTGCACCTGCGCGCGCGCAACCCCGGGGTTGGATTGCGAGTCCGCATGGGTGACCTCTAACTTGCGGCCGAGCACGCCGCCCTTGGCATTGATCTCTTCGATCGCGAGATCGATGCCGTTCTTCCAGTTGGTGCCGACGGTTGCGCCGCCGCCGGAAAGCTCGGCGACGTCGGCGAGCTTGATCGCCTGGGCGTGAACACTGGTTGCAGTCGCGAAGGCAAGCAGGGCGCCCGCCAGAATGGCCGATTTCATGGTCTATCCTCCCATTTTTCGTTGATGTTGTTCGCGGCCTTGTGTCCGGCCGCTTTGGTTACGCTGCGTGATAGGCCGAGCTTCGTGCCGCCATCACCTCGTCAAATGCCTCTCCCATGACCTCGGTCGATGGGGCAAGGCCCGTGAACAGTTCGAAAGCGTCGGCGGCCTGGTAGATCGCGAGCTCCCGCCCGGTCATGATCCGCGCGCTCGTGGCTTGTGCGGCCGCGAGCAGCGGCGTGATCAGCGGCGAGTAGACGGCATCCGCAACCCACAATTTTTCATGCAGCAGCGTGGCCGGGACCGGCATGCCGCGGTTCGGCAGCATCCCGACCGGCGTGCCGTTGACGAGGCCGGTCGCGCCTTGCAGCGCGTCCTCGATGCTCGACGCCAGCCTTGCGACGCCCTGTGCGGCGAGCAGGGAGACGAGCGTCTCGGCGCGCGCCGGCTCGCTGTCGAAGATGCGGATGTCGGTCACGTCCCGGCTCGCCAGGGCAAACGCGATCGCCTTGCCGACGCCGCCGGCGCCGATCACGGCGACGGCGTTGCCGGACGGCGCCAGCAGTGGCGCCACCGCGCGCGCGAAGCCGGTGGTGTCGGTGTTGTGGCCGGTCAGCCGGCCGTCCCGGGCGACGACGGTGTTGACCGCGCCCATCGCGGCAGCGCCCGGCGCCAGTTCGTCGAGCAGCGGGACCACCGCTTCCTTGTAGGGGTAGGTGACGTTGACGCCGGCAAAGCCGAGCCGCCGCACGCCCTCGAGCATCATGCGAAGCCCGGCCGCATCGGCGCCGGCGACCTCGATGAGCTGGTAGTGGCCGCGCAAGCCCAGAGCCTCGGCGGCGCTCTCGTGCATGGCGGGGGATGCGGAATGCGCGATCGGCGCGCCGATCAGGCCGGTGAGGATCTTTTTGCTGGCGGCGTATCCGCGCTCGGACATGGTTCGCTATCGTCTCGCTGGGAGTGTTCGGTCCCGGCCATTAGCGGGGAAATCCGCGCAATTCCAAGGGGGCTTCCAAGTGCGACGATAGCCTTTCCCCTGCCTAACACAATTACCCATTTATCTGGCAAACCTAACATAATGTTATTTCTTGCGCCCGCGCGAAGGGATGGCCTTGCCGGTGATGCGGGACGGCTCCACCGCGCGCATCTCGGCGCGCAGGGACTCGATGAAATACTCGACGTGAAGCGACAGCGGCGCGCCGCGCTTCACCGCGATGTAAGTGTCGAAACGCGTCGGCTCGGTGATCTTCAAGAGCTCGATGCCGGGATAGCCGCCATGGGCGACCGTGAACTGGTCGATGATGGCGATGCCGAGCCCCGCCTTCACCAGCGCGCAGACCGTGGTACCGAAGCGCGCGCGGATGGTGATGTTGTAGTCGAGCCGGTTGCGCGCAAAGATCTCGGCCATGATCCGGCCGTAAGGGTCGTTGGGATCGATGCCGATCAGCGGATAGCGGGTGATCTCGGCCGCGGAAACCTGCTTGCGGCCGGCGAGCTCATGGCCTGATGGCACGATGCAATAGAGCTCGCCGGAGGCGAGCGGCATGAAGTCGAGCCCGGAATGGTCGAGCCGATAGCTCATCGCGACGCACTCGCCGCGGCCGAGCAGGAGATAGTCGATGGCTTCCTCGAGCTTGAGGATGTTGATGTCGATGCCGAGGTCGGGATAGCGGCGGCGGACGCGCTCGATCGCGCGCGGCACCATCACCTGCGAGATGCTCGGCACCGAGCCGATGCGCAGCTCCGACAATCCACCGCGGCCGATCTTGGAGATGAGCTCGGAGAGGTCGTCGACCTTCTTGTAGACGCCGTTGATCTGCTCGAAGATGTTCTCGGCTTCCGGCGTCGGGAAATAGCGGCCGTTCTGGCGCTGGAAGAAGCGGATGCCGAGCGAGCGTTCGGTGTATTTGACGAGGCGGCTGATCCCCGGGGCCGAAACGTTGAGCAGCTTCGCCGCGCCGCCGATGGTGCCCGTCACCATCACGGCACGGATCACTTCAACCTGGCGCAGCGTCATCATGTCCTGGGCATCCGAAAGATGATCGTGGTCGCGATCATCTCACGAGAGCCGCGAGGTCATCCAGCGGCAAATGTTCGACAACGTGAATTGGCGGCGCGCGCCCGCGCTGCCGCGACCGCGTTTAGCTCGACGGTCCTTCGGGCGACACGCTGCCGGGTCGTTCCGGGCGCTCGCTTTGCAGCACCTCGCGCGCGAACTCGATGATCTTCTGCTTGTTCGCCGTTTCACGGACGGCGAAAAACACGCGGTTGAGTTCCAGGCCGAGAACGCTGTTGAGGGCGATGTCCTCGTCTTCCATCGTGGTTTTCCCGCTTCAGACGTCATAGGTGTAACTTGACGTCCCATCTTCCACAAGTAGATCAAAGCTTCGAGGTCAATGGGATACCGGACAACTACGGAAACGGTGAATTGAGGCAGCCCGCGAAGACGTGCTATACCGGAGCCCAAGGGTCAGGAAACGCACCGATGTCCGCCGTGGATTATGGCCGGGAGGCGCTCGACTTCATTGAAGGCCTGGCGGCCTATCGTAAGGTTCCGGACGCTATGAACGCGCTCGAAGGGGCGTTCGGGCGCTTCGGCTTCGAAACCATCATCGTGACAGGGTTGCCGAATCCCGACCAGCGGTTCGCACAGATGGTGCTCGCCAAGCGCTGGCCCGCGGAATGGTTCAGTCTCTACACACAGAACAACTACGACCGCGTCGACCCGGTGGTGCGGATGTGCCGACAATCGGTCAACCCGTTCGAATGGTCGGAAGCGCCCTATGATGCCGAACTCGATCCGGGCGCGGCGGAGGTAATGAACCGCGCCGGCGATTTCCGCATGTCGCGCGGCTTCATCGTGCCGATCCACGGGCTCACCGGCTATGAGGCCGCCGTGTCGCTCGGGGGCATCCATCTCGATCTCAACGCCCGCAGCAAGCCGGCATTGCACCTGATGGCGATGTACGGCTTCGACCACATTCGCCGTCTGCTCGATCCGGCGCCGTATTCGTCCACACGCCTCACCCCGCGCGAGCGCGAAGTGATCTCCTGGGCCTCGCAGGGCAAGTCGGCCTGGGAAATCGGCGAGATCCTGCACATCACGCAGCGTACCGCCGAAGAGCATCTTGCAACCGCCGCGCGCAAGCTCGGTGCCGTCAACCGCACGCATGCGGTTGCACTGGCGATTCGCAACAAGATCATCAATCCCTAACCGACGTATTGGGAAATTTCCCAATATCAAGCCTGCCTCTTTTCGCAGACGCTGCTCCCCATTGAGGACGAATGGGGGCTTTCATGATTCACGCCATTTCTGCGGTAAATCGTCACCTTTACGAAGACGTGCTCGAGCAGCATTTCCGGCTGCGGCACGACATCTTCGTCGAGGAGCGCCACTGGGAGGCACTTCGCAAACCTGATTGCCGCGAGATCGATTCCTTTGACGACGAGGACACCGTCTATCTGCTTGCGCTGGAGGGGCGGCGCGTCATCGGCGGTCACCGGCTCTACCCGACCACCAAGCCTTCAATGATGAGCGAAGTCTTCCCGCATCTGGCGGCGGTGCGCGGCTGCCCGGCGGATCCGCTGGTCTGGGAATGGTCGCGCTACTTTGTCGTGCGCGATCGCCGCGACGGCGCGCTCAACCTGCAACTGATGGCGGCGGTGCAGGAGTTCTGCCTCGGTCAGGGGATCGCGCAAGTCAGCGCGATCATGGAAACCTGGTGGTTGCCGCGCTTTCACGAGGCCGGCTTCATCGTGACCCCGCTCGGTCTGCCGGCTCTGGTGGAGAACGCATGGACCATGGCGGCGACGATCGACATTCGTCGGGAAACGCTCGATGCCCTGCATGATCGCATCGGCATGCCATCGATCGTGCAACAGCACGGCCCGCGTCTGGACGCCGTCGCCCGTGCCAACCTCTGCGGCCTCGCCGCGCAACGAAAGAGCGCTTGAAATGTCGAACATGATGCGGAACAGCCAGATCATGGCGCAGACCAAGGACGAGAATCTCGGCTACATGTCCGACATGGCGCTCGAGCTTGCGCAGATGGCGGAAGACACCGGATTGGGGACGCTCGCCTATCTGTTCCGGATGGCGGCGCTGGAGGCCTCGACGGCCAACAGCGTGCTCGCTGAACCGGATAACCTTTCCCGGCAGATGACGTCGCACTAGGCGCCATCCTTCCTGACGTTGCGACGAATTTCACACCCTTCCTCCGGCAACGGGGGAGGGTGATCGTTAGGGTGCGGCAGGTTGACCCATCCCGCGCGGCAGCCTTCTTGCACGGCGCTTTGCACGGCGGCGCTCGATCGCATGCATCGGCATGCAACAAAGTGCATGTTTGGTGTCAAATCGCTCTTGCCTCGGAACGATACTGCCATTACCCATTTTTCCGCCTTGTACAGGCAGGGGGAGCTCTTTCACTGATGGCGACCGTGTTCGAACATCGGCGCGAACCTGCGTGTGCCTGAAAGAGTTTTGATGCTGCTCGTCGTCGAACAGTTCTTGAACGGATTGCAGTTCGGCCTGCTGCTGTTTCTGCTCGCCGCCGGCCTGACGCTGGTGTTCGGGATCATGGATCTCGTCAACCTCGCGCACGGCTCGCTCTACATGATGGGCGCCTATTTCGCCGCGACCTTCGCAGCCTGGACCGGCAGCTTCCTGCTCGGCGCGCTGCTGGCGCTCGGCGCGACGCTCGTGCTCGGCATCGTGCTCGAGATGACCGCGCTGCGGCATCTCTACGGACGCGACCATCTCGACCACGTGCTCGCGACCTTCGGACTGATCCTGTTCTTCAACGAAGCCGTGCGGCTGATCTGGGGGCCGGCCGGCCTTGCGCTGCCGCTCCCGGCCTGGCTCACCGTGCCGGTGCCGATCCTGCCCGGCATTCACTATCCCGCCTATCGCCTCGCCATTATCGCGGTGGCGCTGCTGGTCGCGCTCCTGCTCTATCTCGGCGTGATGCGCACCCGCATCGGCATGCTGATCCGTGCCGGCGCCTCCAATCGCGAGATGATCGGCGCGCTCGGCATCAACATCAAGCTGCTCTACACCCTGGTGTTCGGCCTCGGTGCCGCGCTCGCCGGCCTTGCCGGATTGATGCAGGCGCCGATCCTCACCGTGCAGATCGGCATGGGCGAGAACATCCTGATCCTCGCCTTCGTCATCATCGTGATCGGCGGCATCGGCTCGATCCGCGGCGCCTTCCTGGCCGCGATCTTCGTCGGCATGATCGACACGCTCGGCCGCGCCTTCCTGCCCAATCTGTTGCGGCAGGTGCTGAGCGGCGCCGCGGCCTCCACCGCCGCGCCCGCGCTGTCGTCCATGCTGATCTATCTGCTGATGGCGATCGTGCTGGTGGTGCGGCCGGAGGGGCTGTTTCCGGCCAACCGTCGATGAAGACTTTCACTGTGAGCAAGGCCGTCACGGCCCTGATGCTGGCGGGCCTCGTGCTGCTGCCGCTCTATTCGCAAGCCTCCGGCAACATCTTCATCCTGACGCTGTTCACTCGCATCGTCATCCTGGCGCTGGCGGCCGCGAGCCTCAACCTCATCATGGGTTTTGGCGGCATGATGAGTTTTGGCCACGCCGCCTATCTCGGCATCGGCGGCTATGCGGTCGGCATGCTGGCGCAGGAAGGCGTCGGAAGCGGCTTCATCCAGTTTCCGGTCGCGCTCGCGGCCTCCGCTACTTACGCGCTGGTGATCGGCGCGCTCTCCCTGCGCACCCGCGGCGTCTATTTCATCATGATCACGCTCGCCTTCGCGCAGATGGCCTATTACGTCGCCTCGGGGCTGGCGCGTTACGGCGGCGATGACGGCCTCACCATTTACAAGCGTAGCGACTTCTCCGGGCTGATCAATCTGTCGAATCGCACGCAGTTCTATTATCTCTGCCTCGCCTGCCTGTTCGGCGTGGTCTTCCTGATCTGGCGCATCGCCAATTCGCGCTTCGGTCTCGTCTTGCAGGGCCTGCGCTCCAACGAGCAGCGCATGCAGGCGATCGGCTTTCCCTCGAAACGCTACCAACTGGTCTGCTTCGTCATCTCGGGCATGATGTGCGGCCTCGCCGGCGCGCTGCTCGCCAACAATACCGATTTCGTCAGCCCGGCCGTGATGTACTGGACGCGTTCCGGCGACCTCATGGTGATGGTGATCCTCGGGGGCATGGGCACGCTGTTCGGTCCGGTCATCGGCGCGGTGGTATATTTGTTGCTGGAAGAGTTCTTGTCGCAGCTCACCGAATACTGGGCGCTGATCATGGGCCCGCTGTTGCTGCTGGTCGTGCTGTTCGGCCGCGGCGGCATCATGGGCCTGCTCGGGAGGCTCAACCGTGGCTGAACCGCTGCTCCGCGTCGACAAGCTGGTGCGCCGCTTCGGCGGCATCATTGCCACGGACAACGTCTCCCTCGACGTCGCGGCAGGTGAGCTGCACGCCATCATCGGCCCGAACGGTGCTGGCAAGACCACGCTGATCAGCCAGCTCACCGGGCATCTGGAGCCGCATTCCGGCAGCGTCTCTCTCGGCGGTCGCGACATCACCTACTTGCCGGCCTATCGCCGCTACGCGCTGGGCCTGGCGCGTTCGTTCCAGATCACCTCGCTGCTGCTTGATTTCACCGCCGCCGACAATGTCGCACTGGCGGCGCAAGCGCATGCCGGCACCTCGTTCAGCTTCTTCGCCGATGCGCGCAAGGAAAAAGGCCTGCGCGATGCCGCGCATGCCGCGCTCGACCGCGTCGGTCTCGCCCATCGTGCCGATGTCCTGGTGTCCAGGCTCAGCCATGGCGAGCGTCGCCAGATCGAGCTTGCGGTTGCGCTGGCAAGCAAGCCGAAGCTTTTGCTGCTCGACGAGCCGATGGCGGGTCTCGGCGTCACCGAGTCCCAGCGCATGGTGCAGCTGCTCCAGGAGCTGCGGAAGGAAGTTTCGATCGTGCTGGTCGAGCACGACATGCCCGCGGTGTTCGCGCTCGCCGACCGTATCTCGGTACTGGTCTATGGCCGCGTCATTGCCTCCGGCGATCCGGCCGCGATCCGCGCGAACGAGGACGTCAAGCGCGCCTATCTCGGCGAGGCGCATGTGGTGACGCACCATGTCTGAAAAAGTTGCGGCTGACACGCTGCTCGAGGTCGACGGCATCGAGACCTGCTACGGCCTGTCCCAGGTGCTGTTCGGCCTGTCGCTGTCGATCAAATCAGGCGAGATGGTCTCGCTGATGGGCCGCAACGGCATGGGCAAGACCACGACCATCCGCTCCATCATGGGCCTGACGCCGGCGCGCGCGGGCACCATCCGCTTCGCGGGCTCGGAAGTGCGGACGCAGCCGTCCTACCGAATCGCAAAACTCGGTGTGGGCCTCGTCCCCGAGGGACGTCAGATATTCCCGAACCTCACCGTGCGTGAAAATCTGGTCGCGGCCGCCGCCGATCGCTTTGGCAGCGCCAATCCCTGGACGCTGGCGTCGATCTACGTGATGTTTCCGCGCCTCGCCGAGCGCGCCTCCAACATGGGCAACCAGCTCTCCGGCGGCGAGCAGCAGATGCTCGCCATCGGCCGCGCGCTGATGACCAACCCGAAGCTCCTCATTTTGGATGAAGCGACCGAAGGCCTCGCGCCGCTGATCCGCGAAGAGATCTGGAACTGCCTGTCGTTGCTCAAGAGCCGGGGACAGTCGATCCTGGTCGTCGACAAGAACGTCGACCACCTCGCCCGCATCTGCGACCGCCACACCATCATCGAGCGCGGCAAGACGGTGTGGAGCGGCACTTCCGAAGAGCTGATGGCGGAACCCGATCTGCAGCACAGATATCTGGGAATTTGAGCCTCCGCTCTCTCCCGTCGTTACGTGCGCAGCGAAGCAATGACGGGGAGAAAGCCGAGGTCAAAACACCTCGAAATATTCGCGATGCTCCCAGTCGGTCACCTCAGACAGGAAGCGGTCGATCTCGGCGTTCTTGATGTGGGTGTAATAGTTGACGAACTCGGCGCCGAGTTTTTCGCGGAAGAACGGATCGTCCTTCAGCGCGCTGACCGCATCGCGCAGGGACTTCGGCAAGAGCGGCGCCTTGGTCTCGTAGGGCGTATCGGCGGACGGGCCGGGATCGAGCTTGCGGTCGACGCCGTCGAGGCCTGAGAGAATCTGCGAGGCCATGTAGAGATAGGGATTGGCGGCGGGCTCGCCGATGCGGTTTTCCAGGCGCGTGGCGGCATCGCCGGCCGCGCCGAGCACGCGGATCATCACGCCGCGATTGTCGCGGCCCCAGATCGCGCGGTCCGGCGCCAGCGAATAGGAGCGGTAGCGCTTGTAGCCGTTGATGGTCGGGGTGGTGAACACTGTAGATGCGCGGGCGTGATCGAGCAGGCCGGCGAGCCAGGCCCGGCCGAACGCGCTGAGCGGTTCGCCGCCCTCCTTGGTCGTTTCCTTGGCCATGAACTGGTTGTCGCCGCTCGTGCGGGAGACGACCGATTGGTGGAGATGCCAGCCGCTCGCGAACAGGTTCGGCAGCTTCGGCCGGCACATGAAGGTGGCGTGATAGCCGTGGCGGTGCGCGATCTGCTTCACGGCAGAGCGGAACAGCACCATATTGTCGGCGGGCTCCAGTCCTTTCTTCGGCGCGAAGGTGAATTCGCACTGACTTGGCCCGAACTCGACCTCGACCGAACGCAAGGGCAGCCCGAGCGCGACGATGTCACGCCGCAAAATCTCCAGCACCGGCTCCATCTGATCGAAGCGCTGCTCGGTGAGGTACTGATAGCCGTGGCTGAGCAGGCTCACCGAGGGCGGCGTGCCTGGCTGTCCCGCATCCTCCGGGCGCATATGCGCGTCGTCGAGCTTGAAGATGTGGAATTCGACCTCGAGGCCCGCCACGAAATCGTGGCCGCGGCGTCCAAGCTCGTCGAGCGCCTTGCGATAAAGCGCGCGCGTCGCAAACGGCACGGGACGGCCGTCATTGAAATAAAGATCGCAAAGCACCCAGCCCGTCGCCGACGCCCATGGCAGCACGCGGAACGTGGTGGGATCGGCGACCATCAGCACGTCGGCCGCGCCCTCCATCTCCTTCATGCCGAAGCCGCCGCCTGACGTGAACACCGGAAACACCGTGCGGTGCGAGGTGTCCTTGGCGAGCATGGTCGTGGTGATCGAACAGCCGCTTTCCAGTGAGGCGATCGCCTCGGAGGCGATGATGGTCTTGCCGCGCAAAATGCCGTGCTGGTCGGGGAAGGCGAGGCGGATGACTTCGAGATTTTTCTCCTCGACGAGACGGCGCATGCGCGTCGCCGCGTCCTTCTGCTCATCCGACCACAGCGCATGACGCGCGACGAAACTCACTATGTTTGCTCCTTCAGTCACCGATGCACGACGGGTGCAAGACGCCTGCCACATTCTCCGTCATTGCGAGCGCAGCGAAGCAATCCAGTATCCCTCCGCGGAGACAGTCTGGATTGCTTCGCTTCGCTCGCAATGACGAGGATGGGCCGTCACCCTTACTCCGCCGCCGTCAGCCGATGCACATTGTCCGCGATCTCCTTCGGCACCGGTGCCGTCCACGGCGCGCCGCGGCGGCGCTTGACGTCGACTTCCATCCAGTAGGTCTCCCAGCCACGTGTCGGCCCGATGCCGTCCATGGTCGCCGGACCCTGGATGCTGCGTGCGGTGCTCTCGTCGAGATGCAGCATCGGCTTCTCGCCGCCCGCGACCTTCTCGATCTCCTGCCGCAGCAGGCGGCGGTATTGCACGATCGCCTTGTCGCTCGTGCCGAGGTGCTCCTTGGTGCGGTCCTGAATCGCGCCCATCGACTCCACCGCCCACTGGTCGTGGACGTTGATGTCGGTGCCCATGCCGGTATAGGTCGCCGTCTGCTGCTCGTGCGGATCGAAGCCGTAATCGTTGTTGCTGTTCTTGCGCGATTTGTAGTCGGGCAACTCGTAAAGCTCGAGCCGCTGGTCGCGCATCTTCTGCTTGTCGACCGGGTTCGAATAGCTGGTGAAGATCGCGTACCAGTAGCAGTTCTCGTCGTCGACCGGCACGTGCCACTGCGTGATCGTCATCTCCGTGCTCATGGGGATGACGAAACCGTGCGGGAAGAGCTGGTTGGTGACGCGCACATGCGTCCGCTCCTCGTCGATCTCGCGCAGCGCGATCAGCCGCAGGCCGTATTCGGTGTGCTCGACATTGATGATCGGGCGGTCGTACTCGCGCAAAATCTTCGTCATCGGCAACTCGCTGCCTGCGGAGGCGCCGCGGAACTGCTTGCCATACGCCGTGGACGTGTCCTCGTCCTCGAAGAAGCGATGCAGATAGGACGCATGCGCGGGATCGATGCCGACTTCGAGTGCCTGGAGCCAGTTGCAGGCCATATGGCCTTTGAACGCAAAGGTGTGGGTGCCGGGCGCGACAAAGCAATCGAGTTCGGGAAATGCCGGCGGTTCACCTTCGCCAAGCCAGGCCCAGAGGATGCCGCTCTTCTCCACCACGGGATAGGAGCGCTGGCGAATGTTCTGGCAAAGCTTTGAGTCCTTCGGCTCGGCCGGCGTCTCGATGCATTGTCCGGTCGCGTCGAACAGCCAGCCGTGGAACGCGCAGCGCAGGCCGCCATGTTCGAGCCGTCCGAAGGCGAGATCGGCGCCGCGATGCGCGCAGTGGCGATCGATCAGGCCGTAGCGTCCGGTCTCGTCGCGAAACAGCACCAGGTTTTCGCCGAGCAGCTTGACGGGGCGGATCGGACGATCGCCTTCGAGTTCGTCCACCAGTGCCGCCGGCTGCCAATAGCTCCGCATCAGCTTTCCGCAAGGGTTCTTCGGACCGGTGCGTGTGATCAGGTCGTTCTGCTCCTGGCTCATCATGGCGAGTGCATCCTTGTGGAGTGGCGTTTGTTCGCCTATTGAACGAATGGGCGAATTATGACATGCCTTGGATCGGCAGCAAGCACTATTTTGCAGGAATGTCCCGACGCCATGCCCAAGCTGAAGCGAAGCGAGAGCGACGATCGCGCGACGGATTTCGTCGAGAGCCTCGATCGCGGCCTGCGCCTGCTGCAATGTTTCGGCACCGCGGCCGGTCCGATGACGCTGAGCGATCTCGCCCGCGCCGCCGATCTTCCGCGTGCCACCGCGCGGCGCATGCTGTTCACGCTCCAGCGCGGCGGCTTCGTCGCCGGCGACGGCAAGCTGTTCTCGCTGACGCCGCATGTGCTGACACTGGCCGCATCGTATCTGCGGTCCAGCCAGCTCGTCACGGTCCTGCAACCGGTGCTCGATCGCGTCGCGACAGCGGCCAACGAGATCTGCTCGCTCGCGGTGCTCGACGGCGATGAGGTCGTGTTCATCGCGCGCAGCAGCCCGGCGCGCATGTTCTCAGGCGGGCTCGAAATCGGCTACCGCCTGCCAGCGTTCTGCACCTCGGTCGGCCGCGCCATGCTCGGCCAGCTCGACGACGCCGAGCTTGTTGCGCGCCTGAAAGCGATAAAGCGTGAGGCGCTGACACCGCAGACGGAGACCGATCCCAAGGCGTTGCTCGCGCGCATCGTCGCCGACCGCGCGCAGGGCTATTCGCTGGTCGATCGCGAAGCCGAGCCGCATTTCCGCTCGATCTCGGTCCCTGTCCGCCGCTACGACGGCGTGATTGTCGCCGCCATCAACATGGGCGCTCATGTCGACCGGGTGCCGGCGCAGGAATTGGTCGGCCGCTTCCTGCCGCTGTTGCGGGACGGTGCGGAGTCGGTGCGTTCGCAGCTGTTGTAGCTGAGGCCAGGAGAGCAAAAGCCCAGAGAGCAAAGAGGTGGGTTTCGCTCGTCCTGCCTGGCAGGCTATAATGCGCGCGGCAAAAAAGAGAACAGGGAGGACGCCATGCACCATACCATGGTTCCCAGTGATCGCGTGGAGCATGTCGCCGTCTACGGGCGCGGCGGCACCAAGCTCGGCACGATCGAGCGGTTGATGCTCGACAAGGTGAGTGGAACGGTCGCCTACGCCGTGATCAAGACCGGCGGGCTGCTCGGCACCCACCATCATTATCCTCTGCAGTGGAGCGCACTGAGATATGATCCAGGACGTCAGGTCTTCCAGGTCGAGCTGACGCCGGAGCAACTGAGCAGCGGCCCCTGCGAGGTCGATGGCGATGAATTCGACTGGGGTGACCGCTCGCGGCCTTACCCGCATCCGAATTACTGGTCGATCTAGTCGCGTCGCAAGTCTCATAGTCCGGGTCAGCGAAGCGGTGCCCGGAACGCCACACGTCGGCCTTGATCGACGCTTTTACGGCCGGTTGCGCATCCAGTCGGCGAGGCCCGACAGCGCGCGGTCAAGATCCTGCCGTGCGACAGCGTCCACGACAGTTTCCTCCAACGCGACGCGCATGCAGAGCATCCATGCATCACGCTCGGCGTCGCCGATGGCAAAGCCGATGTGGCGCTGGCGCAGCCGCGGGTGGCCCTTCTCGACCGAATAGAGTTTAGGGCCGCCGGTCCATTCGGTGAGATAGCGCTTCAGCACGTCCCTGATCGCGCCGAGATCGGCGGCGTGCATCGCGCGGATGACCTGCGCCTCCGGCAGTGTGTCCATGCGATCGTAGAAGCGATCGACCAGCCGATCGATCGTGGCACTGCCGCCGATCCGCTCGAACATCGAGATTGCGACGTCGCTCTCGGTCATCCGCGTTCCGGCCTACAGCGCCACGCTGCGCAGCCCAAAGCTGCGGGCTTCGTTCTGCAGCACCGGCCGCACCGCATCGATCAGGCGCGCCGCGGCGGCATCGACGGAAAGTCCCGCCGTGTTCACTACCGCCGTCGCGCGCGCATACAGCGGCTCGCGGCTCAAGAGGATGTTGCGCAGCTCCGCCATGGCGGAGCGGTCGTCGGCCATCGGCCGCAAATCGCCCTGACGGCGGACGCGGGCCATGTGCTCCTCGGGCTCGGCCTTCAGCCAGATCGTGTAGAACGACGACAGGATCTGGTCGAAGGTCAAGGGCTCCGAGACGATGCCGCCGCCGGTCGCCAGCACCATCAGCTCGTTCCGCGCGAGCAGCTGTTGCAGCGCCGCCTGCTCCATGCGGCGAAAGCCTTCCTGGCCGTAGAGCGCGATGATCTCGGCGACCGAGAGGCCGTTCTGCTGCTCGACCTCCTTGTTGAGCTCGACAAAATTCCAGCCGACCTTCTTCGCCAGCATCCTGCCGAGCGTGGACTTGCCGGCGCCCCGCAGGCCGATCAGCGCGATGCCGCAGAACGGCGCGCGCCGCGGCGCCGATGCGCTGCCGCCGGCGAGCAAATCCTTGGCTTGCGCGATCTGCGCAGGCGTCGCCTTGCGCAAGAGATCGCGAAACATCTGCCAGTCCGGGGTTGGATCGGCCGAGGGAAGCAAATCTTCCAGATGCGCGCCCATCGCGTCCGAGACGCGGCGCAGCAGCACGATGGAGACGTTGCCCTTGCCGCTTTCGAGCTGCGCGATGTAGCGCTCCGAAATTCCTGATACCTTGGCGAGCACTTTGCGCGACATGCCGCGCAGCGCGCGCATGGTGCGCACGCGCTGGCCGAGCTGTTCGAGAAATCGGGATTCGGCGTCGGGACTGTCGGTCATGGACTACGGATCACGGGCCTTCTTGAGCGGATGTCCTGCGGCGCATATTAGTGAAACATAGTGCCTGCTGGCATTGACAGCAAGCCGCCACAGTGTCTTTCTATGAATTATAATTCTAAATTCGGGGGAGAAGTCCGTGAGCGAGGGATCCTATAACGCGGTGACCTGGCTGCTCGACCGGAACGTCGAGGAGGGTCGCGGCAACAAGACCGTGTTCGACGACACCGTCTCCCGGCTCACCTATGGCGAGCTCCAGCACCAGACCCGCCGCACCGCCAACATGCTGCGCCGGCTCGGCATCCGCCGCGAAGAGCGCGTGGCCATGATCATGCTGGATACGGTCGATTTCCCCGTCGTGTTTCTGGGTGCGATCCGCGCCGGCATCGTGCCGGTGCCGCTGAACACGCTGCTGACATCAGATCAATACGCCTACATCCTCGCCGACTGCCGCGCGCGCGTGCTGTTCGTCTCCGAGGCGCTCTATCCCGTCATCAAGGACGTCGTCGGCCGCATGCCCGATCTCGAGCATGTCGTGGTGTCCGGCGCCAAGCTCAACGGCCACAAGCAGCTCGCTGAAGAGCTCGCGGGCGAGAGCGACCAGTTCACGACCGCCGCGACGCATCCCGACGAGCCGGCGTTCTGGCTCTATTCCTCAGGCTCGACCGGCATGCCCAAGGGCGTGCGCCACATCCATTCGAACCTGCAGGCGACCGCCGATACTTACGCGAACCAGGTGCTTGGCATCCGCGAGAACGACGTTTGTCTTTCTGCGGCAAAGCTGTTCTTCGCCTACGGCCTCGGCAATGCGCTGACCTTTCCGATGTCGGTCGGTGCCACCGTGGTGCTCAACAGCGAACGGCCGACGCCGGCGCGCATGTTCGACCTGATGAACCGCTACAATCCTTCAATCTTCTACGGCGTCCCGACATTGTTCGCGGCGATGCTCAACGACGAGGCGATGAAGAGCGAGCGTGGCGGCAAATCTTTGCGCATCTGCACCTCGGCCGGCGAGGCGCTCCCTGAATCCGTCGGCAACAGCTGGAAGGCGCGCTTCAACGTCGACATTCTCGACGGCGTCGGCTCGACCGAGCTGTTGCACATCTTTCTGTCGAATGCGCCTGGCGACATCAAATACGGTTCCTCCGGCAAGCCGGTGCCGGGCTATGCAGTGCGGCTCGTCAACGAGGCCGGCCAGGATGTCGCCGACGGCGAGGTCGGCGAGCTGTTGGTTGACGCGCCCTCTGCCGGCGAGGGCTACTGGAACCAGCGCCACAAGAGCCGCCGCACCTTTGAAGGTCCGTGGACCCGCACCGGCGACAAATATGTCAGGGATGGCGAGGGCCGCTACACTTTTTGCGGTCGCGCCGACGACATGTTCAAGGTCTCCGGCATCTGGGTCTCGCCGTTCGAGGTCGAGAGCGCGCTGATCACGCATCCCGCCGTGCTGGAAGCCGCCGTGGTGCCCGAAGCCGATCCGGAAGGGCTGCTGAAGCCGAAGGCCTTCGTCGTGCTGCGTCCGGGCGCGACGACGACGGACTTGCAGGAGATGCTCAAGGACCACGTCAAGCAGAAGATCGGCCCATGGAAATATCCGCGCTGGATCGACGTGGTGGACTCGCTGCCGAAGACGGCGACGGGCAAGATCCAGCGGTTCAAGCTGCGGGACGGGGCGAGCTGAGCGCGCGGAGACGTCTCGTTCTCATTGCTGGAAGAAAATGCGCATGACCGACCTCACCCCCACCGGCTTCCTCAGCATCGGCAACGCCAGCCTCGACTACAAATGGCTCGCGCCACAAACCGCGGACGCACCGACCATCGTCATGCTGCATGAAGGCCTCGGCTCGGTCGGGCTCTGGGGCGACTTCCCGGAAAAGCTGCAGCAGGCGACCTCCGCCGGCATCTTCGTCTATTCGCGTGCGGGCTACGGCCAGTCGAGCAAGGTCGTGCTGCCGCGGCCGCTCGACTATATGGAGCGCGAGGCGCTGGACGTGCTGCCGAAGGTGCTCGATGCGATCGGCTTCAAGCGTGGCCTCCTGCTCGGCCATTCCGACGGCGCCTCGATCGCGACGATCTATGCCGGCGCGCATCAGGATCATCGCCTGAGCGGGCTCGTGCTGATCGCGCCGCATTTCATCGTTGAGGACATCTCGGTGAAGTCGATTGCGGACATCAAGACGGCATTCGAGACCACCGATCTGAAGGCAAAACTCGCGCGCTGGCACAAGGACGTCGACAACGCCTTCCAGGGCTGGAACGGCGCCTGGCTCGATCCGAAATTCCGCGACTGGGATATTTCCGAGTCTCTTGCCTACATCCGCGTCCCTTTGCTGATCCTGCAAGGCCGGAATGATCAATATGGGACATTGCGTCAGCTCGAAATCGCGCAGGATGAGTGTTATTGTCCGGTAGATTTGAAAGTCATTTCAGACGCGGGACATTCCCCGCATCGTGAAGCGCCGGGGGCGACGCTTGACGCTATTGAGCAATTTGCAAAAGCCGCCCTGCGCGACGATCAGGGACTCCAGGGACGCGCCGCATGACGTTGCGGAAGGCACATCGATGAAATGTGCCGCCGATCGCGAGTGATCCAATGCGCGCGCTGAACTCGCGCAGCGCTTTCCGGTCCCGGCGCTGACGGCCTGCTTCAAGCCAAGCTCGGCAGGCCGCAACTGTCCAAAGCCGACTGGATCGCGCTCAGCGCCGGCGCGTGATCCCAGCGGGTGTCATGAAACAAAGTGCATGCCTCGTCCGTTAAGGGCTAGACGCGCCCAAAAAAGTGCACTATTGTGCATCTAACGCGACAGCCAACACGCATAATCAAGCTCAAGGGTGGCTCATGGCCGGGGAAGATCGGCGCCTCGCAGGCGGCGCGACATTCATCGATTTCCAGACCGAACCGTCCCGCTACCGGCACTGGAAGCTCGCTGTCAATGGTGACGTCGCCACCCTGATCATGGACGTCGACGAGAATGGCGGCCTGTTCGAGGGCTATCTGCTCAAGCTCAATTCCTACGATCTCGGCGTCGACATCGAGCTTGCCGACGTGGTGCAGCGGCTGCGCTTCGAGCACCCCGAGGTGAAGGTCGTGGTGATGCGCTCGGCCAAGAACCGCGTGTTCTGCGCCGGCGCCAACATCCGCATGCTCGCGGGTTCGACTCACGCCCACAAGGTCAACTTCTGCAAGTTCACCAACGAGACCCGCAACGGCATGGAAGACTCGTCGGAAAATTCCGGCCAGCGCTTCATCACTGTCGTGAACGGCTCGGCCGCCGGCGGCGGCTATGAGCTTGCGCTGGCCACCGACTACATCATGCTCGCCGATGACGGTGCGTCTGCCGTTGCCTTGCCCGAAGTGCCGCTGCTCGCGGTGCTGCCGGGCACCGGCGGCCTCACGCGTGTGGTCGACAAACGCAAGGTGCGCCGCGACCATGCCGACTTCTTCTGCACCATCGAGGAAGGCGTCAAGGGCAAGCGCGCCGTGCAATGGCGCCTGGTCGACGAGATCGCGCCGAACAGCAAGCTCGAAGGCAGGGTTGCCGAGCGCGCCAGGGAGTTTGCGGCTGCGTCGAAGCGCAACGGAAGCGGCAAGGGCATTGCTCTCTCCCCGCTCAAGCGCGTCATCGACGAGACCAGCCTGCGCTATGGCTTTGTCACCGTCGATATCGACCGCGCCGCGCGCATCGCCACGATTTCGATCAAGGCGCCTGAAGCCGCGCCGCCCGCCGACATCGACGGCATGATGGCGCAGGGTGTCGCGTTCTGGCCGCTCCAGGTCGCGCGCGAGATCGACGACGCGATCCTGCATCTGCGCATCAACGAGCTCGAGATCGCCATGCTGGTGTTCAAGAGTCACGGCGATCACGCCCATGTGCTCGCCTGCGATGCCTTCCTCGAAGCCAACAAGGCGCATTGGCTGGTCAACGAAATCAGGCATTACTGGAAGCGCGTCTTGAAGCGCATCGACGTCACCTCGCGCACGCTGGTGACGCTGGTCGAGCCCGGATCCTGCTTCGCAGGCACGCTCGCCGAGCTCGTCTTCGCCGCCGACCGCTCCTACATGCTGATCGGCACGCGCCAGGGCGACAACCGCCCGCCGCCGTCGATCGAACTGTCAGCGATGAATTTTGGCCCGTATCCGATGAGCCATGGCCTGACGCGGCTTCAGTCGCGCTTCCAGGCCGACCCGTCCGACGTGCAGCGCGCGGAAGCCACGATGGGCACCGCGCTCGACGCCGAGCAGGCGGAAGAACTCGGTCTCGTCACCTTCGCGCTCGACGACATCGACTGGGACGACGAGGTCCGCGTGTTCCTGGAGGAGCGCGCCAGCTTCTCGCCCGACAGCCTCACCGGCATGGAAGCGAGCCTCCGCTTCGTCGGCCCCGAGACGATGGAGTCGAAGATCTTTTCGCGCCTGACCGCGTGGCAGAACTGGATCTTCCAGCGCCCCAACGCCGTCGGCGAGGAGGGCGCGCTACGCCGCTACGGGAGCGGCCAAAAGCCGAAATTCGATATGACGCGGGTGTGACGACTTTCGTGTCCCGGGCGCGCTGCGGCACGAAGTGACGCTGCGCAGAACCGGGACCCATTACGGACCGGACAATAGGTCCCGGCTCAGCAGTGCAGCACTTCGCGCCGCACTGCATCCGGGACAAGAGATCGCAAGGAGCACGGCCATGAGCATGAACATCATGAACGTCGACTACTCGACCAAGATTCCGAACAACGTCAATCTCGCCGAAGACCGCCAGGTGCTGAAGGCGCTGGAAGGCTGGCATCCCGGCTACATGGATTGGTGGAGCGACATGGGGCCGGAAGGTTTCCAGGAGTCGCTGGTGTATTTGCGTACCGCCTACTCCGTCGATCCGCGCGGCTGGGCCAAGTTCGACTATGTGCGGATGCCCGACTATCGCTGGGGCATTCTTCTGGCGCCCCAGGAGGAGAATCGCGTCGTGCCGTTCGGCGAGCATTTTGGCGAGCCGGCCTGGCAGGAAGTCCCGGGCGAATATCGCGCCATGCTGCGCCGTCTGATCGTGATCCAGGGCGACACCGAGCCTGCCTCGGTCGAGCAGCAGCGCCACCTCGGCAAGACCGCGCCCTCGCTGTACGACATGCGCAATCTGTTCCAGGTCAATGTCGAGGAAGGCCGTCACCTCTGGGCGATGGTCTACCTGCTGCAAAAGTACTTTGGTCGCGACGGACGTGAAGAGGCTGACGATTTGTTGCGCCGCCGCTCGGGTGACGCCGACTCGCCGCGCATGCTGGGCGCCTTCAACGAGGCGACGCCGGACTGGCTGTCCTTCTTCATGTTCACCTATTTCACCGACCGCGACGGCAAGATGCAGCTGCACTCGCTGGCGCAGTCCGGCTTCGATCCGCTGTCGCGCACCTGCCGCTTCATGCTGACCGAGGAAGCGCACCACATGTTCGTCGGCGAGACCGGCATCACCCGCGTCGTGCAGCGCACCTGCGATGCGATGCGCGAAGCCGGCATCACCGATCCGTCCGACATCGCAAAAGTCCGCGCGCTCGGCGTGATCGACCTGCCGACCATCCAGAAGAAGCTGAACCTGCACTATACGCTATCGCTTGATCTGTTCGGCTCGGAAGTCTCGACCAACGCGGCCAACGCCTTCAACACCGGCATCAAGGGCCGCTATCACGAGACCCAGATCGACGACGATCACCAGCTCAAGAACGCGACCTATCCGGTGCTGAAGTTCATCGACGGCGAGATCAAGCTGGTCGACGAGCCGGCGCTGACCGCGCTCAACATGCGCCTGCGCGACGATTACAGCCAGGATTGCGTCAAGGGCATGCTGCGCTGGAACAAGGTGATCTCGACCGCGGGCTATCAGTTTGAGCTCAAGCTGCCCAACGTCGCTTTCCACCGCCATATCGGCGAGTTCAAGGCCATCCACGCGACGCCCGACGGTCTGCTGATCGACGACGCCAATTGGGCCAAGCGCAAGGATGATTGGCTGCCCTCGACCGCGGACGGCGACTTCATCACCTCGCTGATGCAGCCCGTCACCGAGACCGGCGTGTTCGCATCCTGGATCTCGCCGCCGAAGGTCGGCATCGACAACAAGCCGGGCGATTTCGAGTACGTGAAGATCGAGTCGTAGGGGTCAGGGTCTGACGCTCTCGCAATACAAATGGTGTCATCACCCGCGAAAGCGGGTGATCCAGTATTCCAGAGGCAGCGAGGCCTAGAACCGATAGGCCGCAGCGTACTGGATGCCCCGCCTGCGCGGGGCACGACACTGAGTATGAGGCGAGGGCACGCCGCCCTCGCGGCAACCCTCAGCTATCCCACCCGCTCCCCTTGATCCCCGGGTTTGCGTAAACAATTCCACCATCCACCGCGATGGTTGCGCCCACCACATAGTCGCCCGCGCGCGAGGCGAGATAGATCGCGGCACCCGCCATGTCCTCGTCGGTGCCGATGCGCCCCGCGGGCACGCGGGTCGAGACCTCGTCGCTGTGGTCGCGCGCGGCGCGGTTCATGTCGGATTTGAACGGGCCCGGCGCGATCGCGGTGACCACGACATGGTCGGAGATCAGCTTCACGGCCATGCGCCGCGTCAAATGGATCAGCCCGGCCTTGCTCGCCGCGTAGGAATAGGTCTCGCCCGGATTAACGAAAATGCCGTCGATCGAGGCGATGTTGATCACCTTTGCTGGCCGCTCTGCCGAGGCCGCCGCGCGCAGCATCGGCGCCAGCGCCTTGGTCAGGAAGAACGGCGCCTTGAGGTTGAGGTTCAACACCTTGTCCCAGCCGCTCTCCGGAAACTCGTCGAACTCCGCGCCCCAGGCCGCGCCCGCATTGTTGACGAGGATGTCGAGTTTTGGCTCGCGCTTCCCAAATTCACTCGCGAGCAGCTCGGCGCCGGCCAGTGTCGAGATGTCGATCGGCAGCGCGATGCACTCGCCGCCATACTGCGCGGTGAGCTCGTTCGCGGTCGCTTCGCAAGGCCCGGCCTTGCGTGCGGTGATGTAGACCTTCGCCGCGCCGGCGCTGAGAAATCCCGCCGCGATCATCTTGCCGATGCCGCGCGAGCCGCCGGTCACCAGCGCGACGCGGCCTTTGAGCGAGAACAGATCGTTGAACATGATGCCTCCCTTGGTTTGGGCTGGTTGTGAGCGGGGTGGGGAGGGGAGTCAACTCAGCTCGTCATCAGCTCCGCCCTCATCCTGAGGAGCGCGTCAGCGCGTCTCGAAGGATGCGGGCGGCCCATCCTTCGAGACGCGCTCCTTCGGAGCGCTCCTCAGGATGAGGTCTGAGTGTGCGGCTGGATCAAGCCGCCGCGATCTTTCGAAAGCCATTCCACATCGCGGTCGCGGCGCCTGAGGTCAGCACCGGCAAAATTCGCGTGTCCTGGTAATTGCCGTTGAGCGAGACGCGTGGCAGCGCGGTCATGTGGCCGGCGTTCTCGGCGAACAGCATACCGGGCCGCGTCGTCACCGCGGTCTTGAAACCGGCGGCCGCCGCAAGGGCGAATTCACGCTCGCCTGCGGCTTGGCGGTCGCCATAGGGATAGGCAAGATGCTGGACATTGCGGCCGAGCGCCTGCTCGATCCGCGCGCGGCTCACGGCTATCTCTTGCGTGGCGATCTCTTCGCTTTGCTTGGCGAGATTGCAATGGCTGATGGTGTGGGCACCGATCGTGACCAGGGGATCGGCGGCAAATCTCTTCACCTCGTCCCAGGACAGGCAGAGGCCGCGGCACAACGCCGCCATATCGACGCCGTACCTGGTGCAGAGCGCCTCGATCTCGCGCTTGAGATCGTGCTCGCCCGGCAATGCACGGAGCCAGTCGTGCACACGGTCGAACGCCGCCTGCTTGGCAGCCGGCGTCGTCGCATCGAGCCGCAGCGCGGCATTGCCGATTTTGACCTCGATCTGCTCGGTCTTGGCGATCACGGCTTCCAGCGCCTCCCACCACAGCCGCCCCGTGCCCTCGGCGAAATCGCTGGCGACATAGACCGCCAGAGGCGCGTCAAATTCGCGCAGAACCGGCAGCGCATAGTCGAGATTGTCGCGATAGCCGTCGTCGAGCGTGAAGGCGGCGAAGCGGCGGTCGAACCGGCCCCGCACCAGCCGCTCATGCAGCTCGTCCATGCTGACGATGTCGATCTCGTGCGAGCGCAAATGGCTGAGCGTGGCGCGCAGGAATTCGGGGGTGACTTCGAGATGCCGGTTCGGCTGGAATGCGGCGTCGCGGCCCGGCCGCACGTGGTGCAGCATGAAAATAGCGCCGACGCCCGACAAAAGCGGCCGCAACAGGTGGTGCGCCCCGCTGAAATAGAGTGCTCCCAGCCCGGCGCGGATGACGTTGTTTCGGAGTTGTTTCATGACCGGCGGGCGGACTCTGGCATTCCGGATTCAACTTACGGAAGAACCCTTGAAGAAAAAGTTATTCCAATTGTCCATGCGGGGCCTTTGGAAGGGCGTCATTTCCGGTTTGACAGCCTGCCAAGGGTTTGTTTTGTCTCCGGTTCCAGAGTTCGGGTCGTCGAATGCAGAAGCTTTTCAGGTGGGCCAGCAAATGGTGGCCGGGGTTAATCCCGCTGGCCGTCATGTGGGGATTTGCGGCCTGGAATAATACCTTGCCGGTCGAGGCGGACCTTTCCGCCCGGAGTTCGGCCGCCCTCAAGGACACCGTTCTGGACAAGACCCGGATCGCGGTGGACGGCCGCGACGTCAGCCTGGCCGCGGACGCGTTTTCCGAGGAGGGGCGGCGCGACGCCGTGGTGGCGGTCGAGACCGTCCCCGGCGTGCGCCTGGTCGACGACCGGACCCGCCTCGTTCCCGAGGCCAAACCCTTCGCCTGGAACGCCGAACGCGACGTGGTGCGGGTGACGCTGTCAGGCTCCGCGCCCTTGCCGTCGATCAAGGGCCGCCTGACCGAGGCGGCCCGCAAAGAGCTCGGCGGCGTCGAGGTGGCCGATCAAATGGGGCTGGCGCGCGGCGCGCCGCCGCGGTTCGAGGCGGCTGCGACGCTGCTACTCGACCAGATCGGCAAGCTCAAGGACGGCAAGATCACGATAACGGACACCAAGGTCAATCTGTCGGGCATGGCGCGCGACCTCGGCGGCCGCGAAGCGGTCGCAGCCGCGCTCAAGAACCTGCCCGAGGGCTTCTCGATTGCTGCCAACGACGTCAAGGCGCCGCCCTACGTCTTCCAGGCCTACAAGGATCCGGTGGCCGCGACGGTGACGCTGACCGGTTATGTTCCCGACAACAATGTCCACACGGCAATCGTCACCAGCGCGTCGCGGAAATTCTTCAACGAAAAGGTCGTCGACAATCTCAAGGCCAGCCTCGGCGCGCCCGGCGCCTTCAACCCCGCCGTGGTCGCAGCGCTCGGCGGGCTGTCGCGACTGTCGACCGGCACGCTCGTCGTATCCGATCGTGAGGTAAAGCTGTCGGGCGATGCGCTCTATGAAGGGGCCGCCAACGACATCCGGGCAGGCCTCGGCAAGGATTTCCCGAAAAACTGGCAGTACAAGCCGGAAATCACGGTGAAACCCGCGGCCGGCCCGGTCGACGGCACCGTGTGCCAGCAATTGTTCTCGGAGCTGCTGGCCAAGGCCAAGATCCGCTTCGGGGCGAAGCGCGCCGACATCGATCCGGATTCCGCCGGCATTCTCGATCATCTGATCGAGACGGCGCTGCGATGCCCCACCACCAATATCGAGGTCGCCGGGCATACCGATGCCGACGGTGAGGACGCCTTCAACCAGGCTCTCTCGCAGAAGCGAGCGCAGGCGGTGATCGATTATCTGGTCAAGGCCGGCCTTCCCGCCAGCCGCTTCACCGCGGTCGGCTATGGCAGCACGCAGCCCGTCGCCGGCAACGCCACCGAAGACGCCAAGGCGCAGAACCGCCGCATCGAATTTCTGGTGAGGTGACGATGCCCTATCTCGTCTCGTTTCATCTGGGCTGGTTGATCGGCTCACTACTGCTCGGCTTTTGCATGGGCTGGATCTCGGTGGTCCAGCGCGGCAACGGCACCTCGAAAGTGACCGCGCGCTGGCTCGCCATGCTTGCGGCCGCCCTGGTCGCCGTCTCGTTCGCGCATGTGGTCCCCGGCCGTTTCGGCTACTGGCTCGACCTCGCCCTGATCATGTTCGCCTGCTATCTCGTCGGCTGCACCATCGGCGCCTGGCTGCGCGACCGCGTGGTCTCGCGCACCGCGCCGCCGGCCGCTCTATGATGTTGCCGTGCCCCCTGACCACGGGAGTAAGGGGGCGGACTGCGCGGCCGTTCGGCACATCGGAAAACCGCGATCAAGCGCTCAAGTCACCCCTCTTTCAACAGGTGGGTGCGGCCCATAGATTGACGTCGGCTTAAGCCGTGACGGAACATTGTGCGGTCGAAATCATCAAAACTTCATGGCGACTGCGCAGGATCGCCATGGAGATTCGCGTCAGTCTTGCCGCCGAAAGCGCCAAACCGTGCACCAGGAGCCCGCAACCCTGTCTAAAATACTGAAGGCACGAGTTTTTGTTCGAATTGCCGAATTCCACTCCGCCCGAAAACGCGCTAGGGGAGAGGAAGGGGGCCTGCGCGATGCCGGAGCCGGCGGCGAAGGTTCGTTGAGCGCCTGCGTGTCGTCCGCCTGTTCGCCGGCCTCCCTGGCCGCTGAAGCGTTGTTCGAGGTTTAGATGCTGGAAGCCATACGCAGAGCGATGTCGTTTCTGCGCCAGAAGCAAATCCTGCATAAGCTTGGAGTTGTGATCAGCGTCGCGGTCATCGGCATCGCTTGCTACGTGCTCTACCACATGCTGCGCGGCATCGATGTCAACGAGGTCCTTGAAGCGATCAAGAGCACCGAGCCGAGCCAGATTGCGATGGCGGGGCTGTTCGTCGCCGCGGGTTATTTCACGCTGACCTTCTACGATTTGTTCGCCGTGCGCGCGATCGGCCACGCCCACGTGCCCTATCGCATCAACGCGCTCGCCGCCTTTACCAGCTATTCGATCGGCCACAATGTCGGCGCCAGCGTCTTCACCGGCGGCGCAGTGCGCTACCGCATCTATTCGGCCTACGGCCTGAACGCGATCGACGTCGCAAAAATCTGTTTCCTCGCCGGCCTGACTTTCTGGCTTGGCAATGCCGCCGTGCTGGGCCTCGGCATCTCCTATCATCCGGAGGCCGCCGCGGCGATCGACCAGCTGCCGCCGTGGCTGAACCGGGCGCTGGCGATGATGATCATCGTCGGGCTGGTCGCCTATGTGGTCTGGGTCTGGACCCAGCCGCGGATGGTCGGCCGCGGACCCTGGACCGTGATGCTGCCGGGCGGCCCGCTGACGCTGCTCCAGATCACTATCGGTATCATCGATCTCGGCTTCTGCGCGCTCGCGATGTACGTGCTGGTTCCGGACGAGCCCAATCTCGGCTTCGTGGTGGTCGCGGTGATCTTCGTCTCGGCCACCTTGCTCGGCTTTGCCAGCCATTCGCCCGGGGGCCTTGGCGTGTTCGACGCCGCCATGCTGGTCGGCCTCTGGCAGATGGACCGCGAGGAACTGCTGGGCGGCATGCTGCTGTTCCGCGTGCTCTATTATCTGTCCCCCTTCGTCATATCTGTAGTCTTGCTGACGTTTCGCGAGGTTATCATCGGCGCACGATCGAAACGTTTGCAGCAGGCCGCGCTCAAGCTCGACCCCGGCCCCGCGCCTGAAGCCGCTTATGTGAGAAAGCGCAGCGACAGCGGTGCCTGACCGGCGCAAGTCTTGAGCCTAAAAGCCCCTTGGAGAAGCCCGCCCCGATGGCGATCGACGCCCCATCGTCTCCCACCGCCCGGCCCTGGTCCGACCGGCTGCGGCACTCGACCATCATCCTGATCGCCGCAGCGCTGGCGCTGTCGGTGGTGGTCTCGCTCGGCGAATTGTCGATGATGCGGGCGGCGACAGTGTTCCTCTGCATCGCGGCCGCAGCGCTGATCCCGTGGCGCCTGCACGATACTGCCGCCTCGCGCGAAGACACCCGCCGCGTCAACCCCGTCGAGAGCGCGGCGGTGGCCGCGGTTGTTGCCGGAATGCCCGATCCTGCGGTGCTGCTCGACCGTGCCGGCCGCGTCATCCATCTCAACGCTGCGGCCGCCCAGCTCGCGCCGGCGCTGCGCCGGAACGAGCTGGCCCAGTTCGCGCTGCGTTCACCGGAGATCATCACCGCTCTGCGCGAGTCGATCGCGACCACCGAGCCGCGGCGCGCGACCTATCTCGACCATGTCCCGGTCGATCGCTGGATGGAGCTGACCATCACGCCGGTGCCGGTGCCGACCACCTTCGGCGGCGCCGACAAATGCATGCTGATGACCTTCCACGACCAGACGCCGCTGCGCCGGGTCGAGGAAATGCGCGCCGACTTCGTCGCCAATGCCAGCCACGAGCTCCGCACGCCGCTGGCCGCACTGTCCGGCTTCATCGACACGCTCCAGGGCCAGGCCAAGGACGATCCCAAGGCGCGCGAGCGCTTCCTCGGCATCATGCACAACCAGGCCACCCGCATGGCGCGCCTGATCGACGATCTGCTGTCGCTGTCGCGGGTGGAACTGTCGGCCCATGTGCGGCCCGATACCCTGGTCGACCTGCTGCCGATCATCTTCCAGGTCGCCGACGGGCTCGAGCCGCTGGCGCGGGAACGCCGGGTCGAGGTCGAGACCCATCTGCCGGAGACGCCGGTGATGATCGCGGGCGACCGCGAGGAGCTGCTCCGCCTGTTCGAGAATTTGATCGAGAACGCGCTCAAGTACGGCGCCTCGGGCGGCCGTGTCGTCGTGTCGCTGACGTCCAGTCCTGCCATTGATGGAACTCAGGAAATCCGGGTCCTGGTCCGGGATTTCGGCCCCGGCATCGCGCCGGAGCATTTGCCGCGGCTGACCGAGCGCTTCTACCGGGTCGATATCGGTGACAGCCGCTCGCAGGGCGGCACCGGCCTCGGATTATCGCTGGTGAAACATATTCTTAACCGCCATCGCGGCCGGCTTTTGATCGAAAGCGTGCCCAAGCAGGGCGCCACTTTTACCGCCTGTTTTCCCCAGGTGAAGGCCTTGATCCAGAGCTGAAATACAAGCGATTCCAATTGCTTGTCTCCGTCATCCAGCTGTCACGAAAGCTTCGTAAAAGCTCAGCTGTCCGCTCCTAAAGGAGCGGCACGGGGAGCGCGATCGGGCGCGGATGGCGCTTCGCTCCCCTGCATGGAGACCAACATGAATTTCCTCAAAACGATCGTCGCTGCTGGCTTGGTCGCCGCATCGACGACGGCGGCCTTTGCCGCCGATATCACCGGTGCCGGTGCGACGTTCCCGTTCCCGATCTATTCGAAATGGGCTGACACCTACAAGAAAGAGACTGGCAACGGTCTGAACTACCAGTCGATCGGTTCCGGCGGCGGTATCAAGCAGATCCAGGCCAAGACCGTGACCTTCGGCGCCAGCGACGCGCCGCTCAAGGCCGAGCAGCTCGAAAAGGACGGCCTCGTCCAGTGGCCGATGGTGATGGGTGCCATCGTTCCCGTCGTCAACATCGAGGGCGTGAAGCCCGGTGAGATGGTGTTCGACGGCGAGACCCTCGCCGGCATCTATCTCGGCAAGATTACCAAGTGGGACGACGCCGCGATCAAGAAGCTCAATCCGAACCTGAAGCTGCCGTCGGAGGCGATCACCGTGGTCCGCCGTTCGGACGGTTCGGGCACCACCTTCAACTTCACCAACTATCTCGCCAAGGCCAGCGCTGACTGGAAGAGCAAGGTCGGTGAAGGTACCGCCGTCGAGTGGCCGGTCGGCGTCGGCGCCAAGGGCAACGAAGGCGTGTCGGGCAACATCAGCCAGACCAAGAACTCGATCGGTTACGTCGAGTACGCCTATGCCAAGCAGAACAAGCTGACCTACACCGGTCTCGTCAACAAGGCCGGCAAGCCGGTGCAGCCGACCGTCGAAGCCTTCCAGGCAGCCGCCTCCAACGCCGACTGGGCCAAGGCTCCCGGCTACTACGTCATCCTGACCGACCAGCCCGGCGAGAAGTCCTGGCCGATCACGGCGGCGACCTTCATCCTCATGCACAAGGACGCCACCGACAAGGCGGCCTCGCAGGAAGCCATCAAGTTCTTCCGCTGGGCCTTCAAGAACGGCGGCAAGGCGGCTGAAGAGCTCGACTACATCCCGATGCCCGAGGGCGTCGTGACCCTGGTTGAGAAGACCTGGGCTGCCGAGATCAAGAGCTAAGCTCGCGATGCTCGTGTCCCGGACGCGCTGCAGCCTGAAACGCTGCCGCGCAGAGCCGGGACCCACAACTGTGCCCCGGATCAGCGTCGCATCCGGGGCGCGGACCAACAAAAAACGTACACTATTTGGTACAGGGGATCGGCGTGGCAGAGATGGCCGTTCAGAGCGATATAATCGACGACGCCGGACCGTATGATCGCGCCAAGGCCTTGAGCGCGTTCAAAGTCGGGGACGTCACCTTCTACTGGATCACGCGGCTCTCCGCGATCTCGGTGCTTCTGATCCTCGGCGGCATCATCCTGTCGCTGATCGTCGGCGCCTTTCCGGCGATGAAGGAATACGGTCTCTCCTTCCTGTGGACGCAGCGCTGGGCGCCGTCCGCCGATCCGCCGGTGCTCGGCGCGCTCGGGCCGATGTACGGCACGCTCGTCACCTCCTTCATCGCGATGCTGATCGCCATCCCGGTCGGTCTCGGCATTGCGATCTTCCTCACCGAGCTCTGCCCGCAATGGCTGCGCCGCCCGATCGGCATGGCGATCGAGCTGCTCGCCGGCATCCCCTCGATCATCTACGGCATGTGGGGCTTCTTCGTGTTGGGTCCGTTCCTCGCCAACACATTCCAGCCCTTCATGATCAAGATATTCGACGGCGTGCCGGTGCTGGGCGCGATCTTCGCAGGTCCCCCGTCCTATCTCAGCCTGTTCAATGCCGCGCTGATCCTCGCCATCATGGTGCTGCCCTTCATCACCTCGATCTCCGTCGACGTGTTCAAGACGGTGCCTCCGGTGCTGAAGGAAGCCGCCTACGGCGTCGGCTGCACCACCTGGGAAGTCGTCCGCAGCGTGGTGATCCCCTACACCCGCGTCGGCGTCATCGGCGGCGTCATGCTGGCGCTGGGCCGCGCGCTCGGCGAGACCATGGCGGTGACCTTCATCATCGGCAACTCGTTCCGCATCTCGACGTCGATCTTTTCGCCGGGCACCACGATCTCGGCGGCGATCGCATCCGAGTTCGCCGAGAGCGACGGCCTGCACCAGTCCGGCCTGATCCTGCTCGGCCTGCTGCTGTTCGTGCTGACGTTCTTCGTGCTCGCGGGCGCGCGGCTGATGCTGATGCGTTTGGAAAAGAAGGCGGGAAACTAACGCCATGAACCCGATCTATTCACGTCGCCGCCGCAAGGACTTCGTCATCCGCGGGCTCTGCATCGCCGCGACCGCATTCGGCGTCACCTGGCTTGCGCTGATCCTGATCACGCTGCTCTACAACGGCCTGGCTGGCCTCAATGTCCAGCTGTTCACCGAGAACACGCCGCCACCCGGATCGAACGAGGGCGGCCTGCTCAACGCAATCGTCGGCTCGCTGATCATGACCGTGATCGGCGTCGGCATCGGCGCGCCGCTCGGCATGTTCGCCGGCACCTATCTCGCCGAATACGGCCGCAACGACCGGCTGACCTCGGTGATCCGCTTCATCAACGACATCCTGCTGTCGGCGCCCTCGATCATCATCGGCCTGTTCATCTACGGCGCGGTGGTGGTGCCGATGCGCGGCTTCTCGGCGATCGCCGGCAGTCTCGCGCTCGCGGTCATCGTCATCCCGGTGGTGCTGCGCACGACCGAGGACATGCTGCTGCTGGTGCCGAACGCGCTGCGCGAGGCGGCCTCGGCGCTTGGCCTGCCGCGCTCGCTGGTGATCAAGCGCATCGCTTATCGTGCTGCCCGATCGGGTCTCATCACCGGCGTGCTGCTTGCGACTGCCCGCGTCGCCGGCGAGACCGCGCCGCTGCTGTTCACCGCGCTGTCGAACCAGTTCTTCAGCCTCGGCCTGAACAAGACGATGGCGAACCTGCCGGTCACCATCAACAACTTCGTGCAGAGCCCCTACGCCTATTGGAAGCAGCTGGCCTGGAGCGGCGCGCTGCTCATCACCCTGACCGTTCTTGCCCTGAATATTGGCGCGCGCATCCTTGGCGCCGAGAGGACCGCAAAATGAGTGATCTTTCCGTATCGATGAGCGCGGCCGGCGGACTGCCCCACGCGCCGGTGCTGCCCGAGGCGCCCCCCAAGGTGACCGTGCGCAACCTGAACTTCTATTACGGCGAGCACCACGCGCTGAAGAACATCAACCTGACGCTCGGCGCCAATCGCGTCACGGCGTTCATCGGCCCGTCGGGCTGCGGCAAGTCGACCCTGCTGCGCATCTTCAACCGGATGTACGACCTCTATCCGGGCCAGCGCGCCACCGGTCAGCTCATGCTCGACCAGACCAACATCCTCGACCCCAAGCTGGACCTCAATTTGCTGCGCGCCCGCGTCGGCATGGTGTTCCAGAAGCCGACGCCGTTCCCGATGACGATCTACGAAAACATCGCGTTCGGCATCCGTCTCTACGAGAAGATATCAAAGTCCGAGATGGACGGCCGGGTCGAGAAGGCGCTGCGCGGCGGCGCGCTGTGGAACGAGGTCAAGGACAAGCTCAACGCCTCCGGCCTGTCGCTCTCCGGCGGCCAGCAGCAACGCCTCTGCATCGCCCGCACCGTCGCGGTGCGGCCCGAGGTGATCCTGTTCGACGAACCCTGCTCGGCGCTCGACCCGATCTCGACCGCCAAGGTCGAGGAGCTGATCCAGGAGCTTTCCGAGGACTACACGATCGCGATCGTCACCCACAACATGCAGCAGGCGGCGCGCGTCTCCGACAAGACCGCCTTCATGTATCTCGGCGAGCTGATCGAGTTCGACGACACCAACAAGATCTTCACGTCGCCGACCGACCGGCGCACGCAGGATTACATCACCGGCCGGTTCGGCTGAGGAGACGCGACATGGGTTCTGAACATACCGCAAAGGCCTTCGACACCGACCTCCAGGAACTCACCCGGCTGGTTGCCGAGATGGGCGGCATCGCCGAGCGCATGATCGTCGATTCCGTCGACGCGCTGATCCGCCGTGACGTTCCGCTCGGCCAGCGCGTCGTCACCATCGACACCGAACTCGACGCGCTGCAGAAGCGCATTGAGGAGCGCGCCGTGCTCACCATCGCCCGCCGTCAGCCGATGGCGGTCGATCTGCGCGAGATCGTCGGCGCCATGCGCGTCGCAACCGATCTCGAGCGCATCGGCGACCTCGCCAAGAACATGGGCAAGCGCGTCGCGGCGCTGGAGACGGATTTTCATCCGCTCAAGCTGTTCCGCGGCCTGGAGCACATGACAGACCTCGTGCAGCAGCAGGTCAAGTCGGTGCTGGACGCCTATGCCGCACATGATTTGCCGGCGGCGATGGCGGTGTGGAAGGGCGACGAGGAAGTCGACGCCATCTGCACTTCGCTGTTCCGCGAGCTCCTCACTTACATGATGGAGGATCCGCGCAACATCTCGTTCTGCATCCATTTGATGTTCTGCGCCAAGAACATCGAGCGGATCGGCGACCACGCCACCAACATCGCCGAGACCGTGTTCTACATGATCGAGGGCCAGGCGATCACCGACAAGCGGCCGAAGGGCGATATGACGACCTTCGCCAGCTCGATACCGAACACCTAGGGAGCAACGACCCAGATGGGCGCACGCATTATGGTGGTTGAGGACGAGGAAGCCCTGACCGAGCTTCTCCGCTACAACCTCGAAGGCGACGGCTATGACGTCGAGACGGTCATGCGCGGCGACGACGCCGACACCCGTCTCAAGGAGCACATTCCCGATTTGATCGTGCTCGACTGGATGCTACCGGGCCTGTCAGGCATCGAATTGTGCCGGCGGCTTCGCACCCGTCCCGAGACCAAGCAGCTCCCGATCATCATGCTCACCGCGCGCGGCGAGGAAAGCGAGCGGGTGCGGGGTCTTGCGACCGGCGCCGACGATTACATCGTCAAGCCGTTCTCGGTGCCGGAGCTCCTGGCGCGCGTGAAGGGCCTGCTGCGGCGCGCAAGCCCCGAGCGGCTCGCCGCCGTGCTCGCCTTTGGCGACATCGAGCTCGACCGCGACAAGCGCCGCGTGGCGCGCTCGGGCCGGCCGATCGATCTCGGCCCGACCGAATATCGCCTGCTGGAGTTCTTCCTGGAGCATCCGGGGCGGGTGTTCTCGCGCGAGCAACTGCTCGACAGCGTCTGGGGCCGCGACATCTACATCGACGAGCGTACCGTCGACGTGCATATCGGCCGCCTGCGCAAGCTGCTCAATCTGGGCCGCGAGCAGGACCCGATCCGCACCGTCCGCGGCGCCGGCTACGCGCTGGATGATCGTTTTGCCAAGGCGGAGCAGCAGGCGTAACTCGCTTCAAGCTCCGCCGTCGTTCCGGGTCGGCACGCGCTTTTGGCACGCTTGTCCGGGACGACATCACGTGGGCCGAGGCGTCATCGTGTGACGGCGCCGCCCTTGCAGTCAGCTAAATCCGCTAGCTCAGCGCGGGCCCGGCTTCACTGGTGCGCGGCGCCGATCCGACGCCGGCTGATATGCGACGCGCGAGTGCTGGGCGCAATAGGGCAGCCCGGAAAGCGCCTTGCCGCCGCAGAAGAAGAAATCCGGCGTCGAGGGATCGCCGACCGGCCAGTGGCAGGTCGCCTCGTTCAGCTCGAGCAGCGATAGCCGCTGGCTCATCGGCACCACGTTGTCGTAGGTGACCGGTTCGGCCTCCACTTCGACCTCGAAGGCCTGTGCCAGCGCGGTGTTGCCGCGCGAGATCGGACGGGTCACCCGCATCATATGCTGCGCGGGGCGCGCCTTGCGCGGCCGGGGCGCTGCCGATGAAGGGCTCTTGGCGCGACCCGACAGGCCGAGCCTGTGCACTTTGCCGATCACGGCATTGCGGGTCACATTACCGAGCTCAGCCGCGATCTGGCTGGCCGAAAGTCCGGCCTCCCAGAGCTTTTTAAGCTGCTCGACGCGATCATCGGACCAGGTCAAAACTGTCATTGCACCCTTTCCCTCGCTGCCGGCCTGCCATCCTGGCGCCTCGCAGCGAATGCCTAAGCCTTTAAAAACCCGTGCCGCCAGAATCCCTTAAGGCTCGCCGGGCGTGACTAGAACGCCCGAACGTTTACGCCGGTACATAAGGACTTAGAGATCAGAACCACTGCACGAGATGTCGTATCTGACAATCCAAACGCTACAATATGGCGTGACTCCCGCGCAAGAGTCCGCCGACTCGCTTCCACATGTTCCGTGGTGAAATCCGCGAAATCAGCACCGCAAGACTACGGATTCAGCGTTTCGCGAGGCTTTCCGGGGCGGCATTGACACCCGTCTTCCCAAGCATAAGATAGTGACACGTGCCGCCCCGAAAAGGCGGCACGTTTCGTTTTCCGGGCCGGTCAATGGTGCGTTGCGCAATGCACGCGTCACACCGTCCGCAACATCCAAGTGACATCATGACCAACAGCGCAGCGCCGCATTTGCTCCCCGTTTTCGCCAGAACCGACCTCGGTTTCGAGCGCGGCGAAGGCTGCTGGCTGATTGCGATCAATGGCGAGCGCTATCTCGATTTCTCCTCGGGTGTCGCGGTGAACGCGCTCGGCCATGCCCATCCCGCGCTGGTCAAAGCGTTGCAGGAGCAGGCCACGAAGCTCTGGCACATGTCGAACCTGTTCCAGAGCCCGGATGGCGAGAAGCTCGCCAACCGCCTCTGCCATGAGAGTTTTGCGGACTTCGTGTTCTTCTGCAATTCCGGCGCCGAGGCGCTGGAGGGCGTGATCAAGCTGGTCCGCCATCATCACTTCTCCCAAGGGCATCCGGAACGTTACCGCATCATCACCTTCGAAGGCGCGTTCCACGGCCGCACGCTGGCGACGCTGGCCGCGACGGGATCTGCAAAATATCTGGAAGGTTTTGGTCCGCCGATGGATGGCTTCGACCAAATCCCGCATGGCGATATCGAGGCCGTGAAGAAAGCGATCGGTCCGCAGACCGCCGGTATCCTGATCGAGCCGATCCAGGGCGAGGGCGGCGTGCGCTCGGCAACCCCGGCCTTCCTCAAGGCGCTGCGCCAGCTCTGCGACGACAAGGGCTTGCTGCTCGCGTTCGACGAGGTGCAGACCGGCATGGGCCGCACCGGCGATCTGTTCGCACACCGCCGTCTCGGCGTGACGCCCGATGTGATGTCGCTGGCGAAGGCGCTCGGCGGCGGCTTTCCGATCGGCGCGGTGCTGGCGACCGCGGATGCGGCGGCCGGCATGGGGCCCGGCTCGCACGGCTCGACCTTCGGCGGCAATCCGCTCGCGATTTCGGCTGCGAACGCCGTGCTCGACGTCATGCTCAAGCCCGGCTTCTTCGACCACGTGCAGAGAATGTCGCTGCTGCTCAAGCAGAAGCTCGCCTCCGTGATCGATCGTCATAGCGATGTCGTCAGCGAAGTGCGCGGCGAGGGCCTGCTGATCGGCATCAAGGCGGTGGTGCCTTCAGGCGATCTCGTTGCAGCCTTGCGCGAAGAAAAACTGCTCACTGTCGGCGCCGGCGACAATGTCGTGCGTTTCCTGCCGCCTTTGATCGTCACCGAAGCCGAGATCGAGGACAGCGTTGGGCGGCTCGAACGCGCCTGCACCGCGTTGTCCGGCAACAAGCGGGCGGCAAGCTGATGAGCAAGTCGCCCAATAAAGCACCGAAGCACTTCCTTGATATCGACGCGCTGCCGCTGTCGGAGCTCAAGAGCATGCTGGCCGCGTCCTCCGCGATGAAGGCGAAGCAGAAGGCGCATCAGCCGGTCAGGCCGCTTGAAGGCAAGACGCTGGCGATGATTTTCGAGCGCCCCTCGACGAGGACGCGGGTGTCGTTCGATGTCGCCATGCGCCAGCTCGGCGGCGAACCCATCATGCTCACCGGCGCGGAGATGCAGCTCGGCCGCGGCGAGACCATCGCCGACACCGCGCGCGTGCTGTCGCGCTATGTCGACGCCATCATGATCCGCATTCTCAATCACGATGCCCTGCTCGAGCTCGCGGCGAACGCCACCGTCCCTGTCATCAACGGCCTGACGCGGCGTTCGCATCCCTGCCAGGTGATGGCTGATCTCATGACCTATGAGGAGCATCGCGGCCCGATCGAGGGCAGGACTGTGGCCTGGACCGGCGACGACAACAACGTGCTCGCCTCCTGGGCGCACGCCGCCGAACGCTTCAAGTTCCAGCTCAACGTCGCGACGCCCCCGGAGCTCGCGCCGAAAAAGGCGATGCGCGATTTCATCAAGGCGACCGGCGCGCCGATCATGCTCGGCAGCGATGCCGAAGCCGCCGTGCGCGGCGCCGATTGTGTCGTCACCGACACCTGGGTGTCGATGGGCGACAAGGAAGGCGAGCATCGCCACAACGTGCTCAAGCCTTATCAGGTCAACGCCCAGCTGATGTCGCTGGCCAAGCCCGATGCGCTGTTCATGCACTGCTTGCCGGCCCATCGCGGCGAGGAGGTCACCGACGAGGTGATCGACGGTCCGCAATCCGTCGTGTTCGACGAGGCCGAAAACCGCCTGCACGCGCAGAAGGGCATTCTGGCCTGGTGCTTCGACGCGGTGAAGTAGGCGCGGGGCGCGCGGTGAAGGCGAAGTCGGTTTGTTTCGCCGTCCTGGATTTCGCCGGGACGGCACCGAACTTGCAGTATCGTGTGTAACTATAACTGCGCCCGGAACACGCGGCCCGCGCCCCCTTCCATTTCCGCCCTCCGACCCCAGATAAAGCGCCATGATTTCCCAATCCCCTGACATGAAAACCGGGCCCGAAGGCCCGGTTCGCGCACCATCCGCGGTTCCGGTCGACGACGCCGTGCTGCCCTACGAGGTCGACGCGCTCGACGTGCGCGGTCGCCTGGTGCGGCTTGGTCCGGCGCTTGACGATATCCTGACCAGGCACGATTATCCGGCGCCTGTCGGCAAGCTGCTCGGCGAGGCCATCGTGCTGACCACGCTACTCGGCTCGGCGCTGAAGTTTGAAGGCCGCTTCATCCTCCAGGCCCAGACCGACGGTCCGGTGTCGTTCCTGGTCGTCGATTACATGGCGCCGGATCGCCTGCGAGCCTACGCACGTTTCGACGCCGCGCGCCTCGGCGATGCCAAAGATTCCGGGGCGCTGCTGGGCCACGGTCATCTCGCCATGACCGTCGACCAGGGGCCCGAGATGAGCCGCTACCAGGGCCTGGTCGCGCTCGACGGCGGCAGCCTGGAAGACGCCGCTCACGAATATTTCCTGCGCTCCGAGCAGATCCCGACGCGCGTGCGTCTCGCCGTCGGCGAAGAGTGGCGTTCGAACGATGGCGGCAAGCATCGCTGGCGCGCCGGCGGCATGCTGATGCAGTTCCTGCCGAAGGCGCCTGAGCGCGCGCGGCAGGCCGATCTGCATCCCGGCGATGCGCCCGAAGGCGTCGAGGTGCATAGCGTCGCTGAAGACGATGCCTGGGTCGAGGCGCGCTCGCTGATCGAAACCGTCGAAGACGTCGAGTTGATCGATCCCGAGCTCTCCGGCGAGCGGCTGCTCTACCGTCTCTTCCACGAGCGCGGCGTGCGCGTGTTCAATCCACTGTCCTTGAAGGCGCAATGCTCCTGCTCGCGCGATGCAGTCGCATCGATGCTGAAGAGCTTTTCGTCCGACGATCGCGCCGCCATGGTCAAGGACGACAAGGTCGTCGTGACCTGCGAGTTCTGCTCGTCGGTGTACGATTTCACGCCGCACGAGGCCGGCGTGGAAGACGCTTGAGGCATTGGACCGTGTCGCCATCCGGGTCCCGGCTCCGCGCAGCAACGCTCGCGCGTTGCAGCGCGTCCGGGACACGAGAGTAATGACGCCGTCGGGGAAGCCGCGCCCCAAAAGGCCGCGCCGCCGCCTACCTCAGTTCAACACCCGCTTGTTGTCCGGGCTGTCCAGCGAGAATGTCGGCACCTCGACCTCGAAGCGTTCGCCGCTGGCGCTGACCATCTGGTAGCGGCCGGTCATGAACCCCGAGGCGGTCGTGAGTGGCACGCCGGAGGTGTATTCGAAGCGTTCGCCGGGGGCGAGCGTCGGCTGCTCGCCGACGACGCCCTCGCCCTTCACTTCCTGCTGCCGGCCGGTGGCGTCGGTGATGATCCAGTGTCGCGTCTTGAGCTGCACGGTCTCGTCGCCGGAATTGATGATGACAATGGTGTAGGACCAGAAATAGCGGGAGCGGTCGGCCGACGACTGCTCCGGAACAAAGTTCGGCTCGACGGTCACTTCGATCTGGCGGGTCACGGCGCGGTACATGATTGCCATCATACCGAAATCCGCCGGGGAACCAAACGCCGGAGGCGGCCTTGTGACATCGTCCCGCCAGAATTCGAAAGGAAGTACACATCCAGGTGTATTTTCAGGTGTATTTGCAAGTGTACTTGCATGTGATGCGGTCGCTTTGCGAGATGACGGCCGGACCGGTACACTCCTTGCCACGTCTTACCAAGTCGCGATTTTGCGGAAGGGTTTTTAGGCCCCGATGACCATTGCCGACCAAGTGACGGGATCGATGATCGCGGGAACCGCCAAGCCTGTGCAGGCCAAGCCTGCAGGTGCCAGGCCGCGCACGGCCTCGCCGGCTATTTCGCTGCCGGCCATCGGCGAGCGCGAGCTCCGGCTCGATCTGTTCCGCGGCCTCGCGCTGTGGCTGATCTTCATCGACCATTTGCCGCCGAGTCTTCTGACCTGGTTCACGATCCGCAATTACGGCTTCAGCGACGCCACCGAGATCTTCATCTTCATCTCAGGCTATACCGCCGCCTTCGTCTACGGTCGGGCGATGCTGGAGTCCGGCGTCGTCGTCGCCACCGCGCGCATCCTGCGGCGCGTCTGGCAGATCTATGTCGCCCACGTCTTCCTGTTCACGATCTTCCTTGCCGAAATCTCCTACGTCGCGACCAGGTTCGAGAACCCGCTCTACACCGAAGAGATGGGCATCATGGACTTCCTCAAGCAGCCCGACGTCACGATCGTGCAGGCGCTGCTGCTGCGCTTTCGTCCCGTCAACATGGACGTGCTGCCGCTCTACATCGTGCTGATGCTGGCGCTGCCGTTGATCCTGTGGCTGATGAAATGGCGCCCCGACGTGACGCTCGGCCTCTCGGTCCTGCTCTACGCGGTGACCTGGGAATACGACCTCTATCTGTCGGCCTATCCGAACGGCTTCTGGGCGTTCAATCCCTTCGCCTGGCAATTGCTGTTCGTGTTCGGTGCCTGGTGTGCGCTCGGGGGAGCGCGACGCATGTCGCGCATTCTGGCTTCGCGGGTGACGATGTGGATCTCGATCGCCTATCTGGTCGCGGCATTCTACGTGACGCTGACCTGGTATGTGCCGCAGCTGTCCCAATTCATGCCGAAGCTGCTCGAGCAGTGGATGTATCCGATCGACAAGGCCGATCTCGACGTGCTGCGCTTCACGCATTTCCTGGCGCTGGCCGCGATCACCGTGCGCGTCCTGCCGCGGGACTGGCCGGGCCTGAAATCGCCCTGGCTGCGGCCTCTGATCCTGTGCGGCTCGCATTCCCTGGAGATATTCTGTCTCGGCGTCTTCCTTGCCTTTGCCGGCCATTTCATCCTGGCCGAGGTCGCGGGGGGCCCGGCCCTGCATGCGCTGATTAGCCTCTCGGGAATCCTGATCATGTGGGCCATGGCCTGGGTGATTTCGTGGTACAAGCGCGTGGCTGACAAAAGCGGTTCGAAAACCAAAAGCGCCGTCGGCAGCGCCGATATGGCGGGAGGGGGCTGATGAAGGCGAAGGTTTTCCTGAGCCTGATCCTGCTGTGCGGTGGTCTCGCCGCGCCTTCGGCGCGCGCGGGCGATGCTGCGCCTGCTGCTTCGGCCGCGCCTCCAGCCTGCGAATTGCCGTCCTATCTGCTCACCAGCGAAAGCCAGCTTCCCAAGGTCGCCGATGCCGTCAAGGCCGGCAAGCCGCTCGAAATCCTGGTGATCGGCAGCCGCTCGACCACGATTCCAGCCTCCGAGGACGCCTCCTATCCGGCGCGGATGCAGGCCATCCTGAAGGACAAGCTGCCGCCGTCCGAGGCCGTGCACGTCTCCGTAGAAATACAGAGCAAGAAGACAGCAGAGGAAGCGGCCACCAGCTTCGTTAAGCTGATGGAAGCAAAGACGCCTACTTTGGTCATCTGGCAGACCGGGACTGTCGATGCTATCCGAGCCATCGATCCCGATGATTTTCGTAGCGCGGTAACCGAAGGGGTTGCTGCGCTGCAAAAGGCAGGGGCTGACGTCGTCTTGATGAATTTGCAGTACAGCCCGCGCACCGAAACCATGATCTCGGTGCCGCCATACCTCGACAATATGCGGGTGGTGGCGCAGGAGCACGATATCCCGCTGTTCGATCGTTTCGCGATCATGCGGCAGTGGAATGATCAGGGGCAGTTCGACCTGTTCAGCCCGTCGCGCGGGCTTGAGCTGGCGAAACAGGTCCATGATTGCCTTGGCCGGGCGTTGGCACAGTTCGTCATCGACGCTGCCCATCTGGAGCCGGCCCAGCAGCAAAATTGAGGTCTAGCGTTAATGAGTTCTCTCCGCCCTTTTTGCCTGACGGCATGGCTGGCTGCGCCCGCTGCGGCGGCGTTGCTGTTGCTAACGCCTGTATCGCAGTCGCGCGCGCAGGCGCAGGCAACGCCGGCCCCACAGCAATCGGCTAATCCCGCTTCCGCTTCACCGTCCCAGACCACCGTCGCCGCGACGTCCCCCGACCAGCGCGGCATCACGGCGCGCGCCATCGACAAGGTGAAGCAGGTCGCGAAATCCGCCGGCGACATCTTCAGCCGCGTCCCCTGCCTGTCGCCGAAGGGCGGCGCGAAGGCGATGGGCACGCTGCCGCATGTCGCGGGCAAGCTCGTCGCCGGCCAGCCCGTCGTCATCGTCGCGTTCGGCTCGTCGTCGACCGCAGGATTCGGCGCGAGCTCGCCGGAGTTCAACTATCCCAATCGCCTTGCCGCGCAGCTGCACCGGCATTATCCGACCGCCGATATCACGGTCGTCAATGCCGGCGTCGGCGGCGAGGACGCGCCCGAGATGATGAAGCGGCTCCAGAAGGCGGTGATCGACGTGCATCCGGATCTCGTGATCTGGCAGGTCGGCACCAATGCCGTGCTGCGCAATCTCGATCCCGGCGAGACCGCGAAGATGGTCGAGGACGGCATCGGCCGCATCCAGGCCGCCGGCGATGCCGACGTCGTGCTGGTCGATCCGCAATATTCGCCCGCCGTCAACCAGCGCGCGGAGAGCGCCGGCAAGATGGTGAAGCTGCTCGGCAAGGTCGCCGAGCTCCGTCACGTCGGCATCTTCCCGCGCTTCGAGGTGATGCGCGACTGGCACGAAAAGCAATCGCTTCCGGTCGAGAGTTTTGTGATCGCCGACGGCCTGCACATGAACGATTGGGGCTACGCCTGCTTCGCCCAGCTCCTCGGCGACGACATCATCCGTTCCGTCGGCCAGATCAAGCTCGGTGTGAACGTGCCGGCGGACGTGCGGACGTACCGACCGATGTAATGGTCGTCCCGGCCTAGTGCGCAATTGCGCACGGGGGCCGGGACGACCAGCACCTCACGCCTTCTCCAGCGCCGCGGTCAGATCTTCGATCAGATCATCCGGATGCTCGAGCCCCGCCGAGAAGCGGATAAAACCCTCGCTGATGCCGAGGGCGGCACGATCCTCCGGCTTCAGGCGCTGATGCGTCGTCGTGGCGGGATGCGTGACGAGGCTCTTGGCGTCGCCGAGATTGTTCGAGATCTTGGCCAGCTTGAGCTCGTTGAGCGCGCGGAACGCACCCTGCTTGCCGCCCTTGACCTCGAAGCCGACCAGCGTCGAGCCGCCGCGCATCTGCTTCTTCACCAATGCAGCCTGCGGATGATCGGCGCGGCCGGGAAACACCAGCCGCGAAATCTTCGGATGGCTCGCCAGCACGTCCGCGATGCGCGCCGCCGTCTCGGTCTGCGCGCGCACGCGCACGCCCAGCGTCTCCAGGCCCTTGAGCAGGACCCAGGCGTTGAACGGCGAGATCGACGGCCCGGTCTGGCGCATGAAATTGTGGATGTGCTCGGCGATGAACGCTTCCGAGGACAGGATGATGCCGCCGAGGCAGCGGCCCTGGCCGTCGATGTGCTTGGTCGCGGAATAGACCACGACGTCGGCGCCGAGCGCGAGCGGGCTCTGCCAGATCGGGGTGGCGAACACGTTGTCGACGATCAGCCGCGCGCCGCCGCTGTGCGCGATCTCGGCAATCCCGGGAATGTCGAGCACGTCGAGCGTCGGATTGGTCGGGCTCTCCAGGAAGAACGTCTTGGTGTTCGGCTTCACCGCGCGCTGCCACTGGTCGAGATCGAGCCCGTCGACCAGCGTCGTCTCGATGCCATAGCGCGGCAGCAAATCCTGCACGACGTAGAGACACGAGCCGAACAGCGCGCGCGAGGCCACGACGTGATCGCCGGCCTTGAGCGGCGCCAGGATCGCGGTCGTCACCGCGGCCATGCCGGTCGCGGCCGAGCGCGCCGCTTCGGCGCCTTCGAGCTCGATCATGCGGCGCTCGAACATCTGGATGGTCGGGTTGGAGTAGCGCGAATAGATGAAGCCGGGGTCCTCGCCCTTGAACCGCGCCTCGCACTCCTCGGCGCTGTTGTAGACGTAGCCTTGGGTCAGGAACAGCGACTCCGACGTCTCGCCATATTGCGAGCGCAGGGTACCGGAATGGACCAGACGGGTTTCGGGACGGTATTGTGCGGTTGGCGCCGGGGACTTCGACATAGGACCTCCTCTGCGTGACCATCGAAAATGGTCACAAAAAAACCGGCCTGGAATATCTCCACGGGCCGGGATCACAGAGGTCCCCGGCCTGTTTAGCGACTTATTTAACGTGGCTGCAAGCCGGCCGGCTCAAATCACCACGGGATAAGTCATGCTCATATTCCGCAATGCCCTTTCCGTCAAGACGTCCATCGGATAGCCGTAAAACGCTAGTATTTCCCGCATGTCGGGATGCATTTGCCCCCCTGATGAGGACCCTCGGTTGACTTTCACGGTTGCCGCCGACGCCAATGGTATCCTGCCCGACCGCATGATCGCGGCAATGGCGGAGGGCGGTCTCATCCTGCCCGCATACGACTTCGTCGAAAGCCAGATCCAGCCGGCAAGCCTCGACCTTCGCCTCGGCGACATCGCCTATCGCGTTCGCGCCAGCTTCCTGCCCGGTCCCGGCGCCACCGTCGCCGAGCGCATCGACGAGTTGAAGCTGCACGAGTTCAGCCTTGCCGACGGCGCGGTGCTGGAGACAAACTGCGTCTACATCGTGCCGCTGCTCGAAAGCCTCGCGCTGCCGCCGGAAATCGTCGCGGCCGCCAACCCGAAGAGCTCGACCGGCCGGCTCGACGTTTTCACCCGCGTGATCGCCGACGGCACCCGCCGCTTCGACATGATCGGCGCCGGCTATCACGGCCCGCTCTATGCCGAGATCAGCCCGAAGACGTTCCCGGTGCTGGTCAGCGAGGGCTCGCGCTTGTCGCAAGTACGCTTCCGCACCGGCGATGCCATCCTCAACATCGACGAGCTCGAGGCGCTGCACGCGACCGAGCGTCTCGTCGACGTCGACGATGCCGATCTCACCGGCGGCGTCGCGGTGTCTGTCGATCTCTCCGGCGAAAAGAGCGGCGGCTTTGTCGGCTACCGCGCCAAGCGCCACACCGGCGTCATCGACGTCGATCGCCGCGCCGGCTACGCGGTTGACGATTTCTGGGAGCCGATCGCGGCGCGTCCCGACGGCAATTTGATCCTCGATCCCGGCGAGTTCTACATCCTCGCGTCGAAAGAGGCCGTGCAGGTGCCGCCCGATTACGCCGCAGAGATGGTGCCGTTCGATCCGCTCGTCGGCGAGTTCCGCGTGCATTACGCCGGATTTTTCGATCCCGGCTTCGGCTATGCCGGTGCGGGCGGGCTGGGATCGCGCGCCGTGCTCGAGGTCCGCTCGCGCGAAGTGCCTTTCATCCTCGAGCACGGCCAGATCGTCGGCCGGCTCGTCTACGAGAAGATGCTGGCCCGCCCCGACGCCATGTACGGTCAGCGCATCGGCTCGAACTACCAGGCACAGGGCCTGAAGCTGAGCAAGCACTTTCGGGTGTAGTGATCATCCGGGCCACGAGGTGTTGACATGACCAATTCATCCCAACTGGACGCACATATTGTCAACGACGTCGCCGACGCGCTGATCTATTCCGATCCGTCGGGCACGATCACGCGCTGGAATCGTGCATCGACCGCGCTGTTCGGCTTCGCCGCCGACGAAGCGCTGGGCCAGAATCTCGACCTGATCATTCCCGAACGTCTGCGCGCCGCGCACTGGAAGGGCTTCGAGGCTGCGTTTGCCAGCGGCGCGATGAAGCTTGCGGGCAAGCCGACACTGACCCGCGCGCTGCACAAGAGCGGCCGCAAGCTCTACATCGAGATGACTTTCGCGCTGGTGCGGGACGCCGGCGGCGCGGTGCAGGGATCGGTCGCCATGGCGCGCGACGTGACCGAGCGCGTCGAGCGCGAGCGCGCCGCCAAAGCCACGCACAATTCGTGATGCGGAATTGGCGGGCCGGCACGCAGGGCGCCCTGCGTGCGGTTCAGGTTGTCCGTCACCCAATGCAGTGACACACTCGATCAAAATAACGATCGGGAGCGAATATGTCCGCCGCATCAGACCCCGCGCAGGAAGCTCAATGGAAACGCTGGCGCGCGGTTGCCGATCTCTATCACGCCTACTTCACCGGCCTGATCCTCACCGTCGTCACGCGGCGCGGCACGGCGGATGCGGCGGAGTTCGTCTTCCGCGTGTTCCGCCGCCAGCAGCAGGAGCGCTTCCTGCCGGGGCTGGAAAAGCTCGGGCTGAGCCTTCTGCCGCCGGCCGTCGCCGCTGCGCAATATCACTACCTCTCGAACTGGATCGGCGGCGTGCATGTCGAATACATGCATGAGAGCGACACCAAAGCCTGGATCCGCTATCCGCCGCCGCGCTGGATCTGGAAGGGCACCGCGATCTGCGGCGTGCCGGGCGAAGTTTCGCGCGCGATGCTGCGCGGCTGGCACGCCAACAACGGTGTCGCGCTCGGTGATCTCCGCCTGGGCTTCGTCTGCACCAAGCAGAGCGTCGATGGCCAGGATGGGCTCGAAGGCTATTACCATCAATACGACCAACCGCTCGAGCTCGACCAGCGCCTCGTGTTCGCGCGGCATCTCGAAGCGCCATTGTTCGATGCGAAGTCCGCGCCGGCTCTTCCTGTCGCGAGCTGGCCAAAGCCGCGGCTCGAAAAAGCCTACCGCAACTATGCGATGGAATATGTGCGCACCGCCGCGCCCGTGATGGTGCAGTTGTTCGGACCGGAGGATGCCGGCTATCTCCTGCATCTCACGGGTAAGCTGATAGGGATGCAATATTTCGATGAGGTCGCTGCGGCGCTGTCGATGGGCCGTGGCGGGGCGAGCGAATTCGCGACGTTCCTCAACGCGCTGTTTGCCGCGCAGGGCGATGCGGCCGAGGTAACGCCATCCGAAGGCACCTTCGAAATCCGTCAGCAGAGCTGGAAGTTGATGGACGACGTCGCCGACTGTCACCCCGCCTGCGCCAAGGTGCTGGAGGGATTGTTCGAGGGCCTCGCTGCAGGATGCGGGCGGCACATCGGCGTTCACCTGCGCCCGCCCGCAGGCGGCCGCCCGCCGCTGGTCTGGCGCGTCGGGTAATTCCACCATGAAATGCGCTGCCGCAGGGCACGCCTGCATCCTGCGCAGGAGGAATCGCTGCGTGGTGTGCTAACAAGCCGCTCGTTGCGCCCTGCGCGCGAATAAATTTATTGGCACACCTACTCATTGCGGCGCCGCAAATGGCGCTCGTGCCCCGGAGAGGACATGTCCGACATCGCCGAAATCCCGGTCGATGAACAAGAGCGTCCGCTGCCGCCGCCTCCACGCCCCGTGAAGAGCGCGCTGTTGGACGGCCCGATTCTGCGCACGCTGCTCGGGCTGGCCTGGCCCAACGTGGTTGCGCTCTCCGCCGGCACCTGCACCGTGATTGCGGAGACCTCCTATATCGGACGTCTTGGTGTGGAAGCGCTTGCCGCGATGGCGCTGGTGTTTCCGACCGTGATCCTGACCATGACGATGTCGGGCGGCGCGATGGGCGGCGCGGTGGCCTCCGCCATCGCGCGTGCGCTCGGCGCCGGCGATCGCGAGCGCGCCGGCACGCTCGCCGCGCATGCGCTGCTGATCGGCATCAGCTTCGGCCTCGTCTTCATGCTGGGTATGCTGGTCTTCGGGCCGCGCGTTCTGGAAATGCTCGGCGGCCGCGGCGATGTGCTGACACATGCGATTGCCTACACCCAGGTATTTTTCGGGGGCGCGGTGCTGCCCTGGCTGCTCAACACCATGGCGGGCGTCCTGCGCGGCACCGGCAACATGAAGCTGCCGTCGCTGTTGATCCTCAATTCCGCGGTCTGGCAGATATTGCTCGGCGGCACGCTCGGCCTTGGGCTCGGCCCCGTGCCGCAGCTCGGCATGCGCGGCGTCGCGGCCGGCGCGCTGATCGCCTATTCCATGAACATCTGCGTGATGGGCTGGTACCTGTTTTCCGGCCGCGCCCGCGTTACGCCGAAGCTGCGCGGCCTGCGCATCCAGTGGGCGATGTTTTTCGACATCCTCAAAGTCGGCGCCATCGCCTGCCTCTCGCCGCTGCAATCGGTGCTGACGATCTCGATCTTCACCCACATGCTGGCGAAATTCGGCACCGCGATCCTCGCCGGCTACGGCATCGGTGCGCGGCTGGAATTTTTGCTGACCTCGATCGCGTTCGCGTTCGGCATCGCCTCGGTGCCGATGATCGGCATGGCGGTCGGCGCCGGCCGCATCGCCCGCGCCCGGCGCATCGCCTGGATCGCGGGCGCGAGCGCCTTCGTCGCCGTCGGCGCACCTGCGTGCCTGGTCGCGCTCTTCCCCGATCTCTGGGTCAATATTTTCACGGACAGCGAGATCGTGCGCGCGACCAGCCATCAATACTTGTCGACGGTGGCGCCGTTCTACGCGTTCATTGGCCTCGCCTCGACGATGTACTTCTCGTCGCAGGGGGCTGCGAAAGTGATCGGCCCGGTGCTGGCGCAGACCGCGCGGCTGATCTACATCGCAGCGGTCGGCTGGTGGCTGTCGACGCACGATGCCACCGCGCAGAACTTCTTCTGGCTGGCCGCCAGCTCGATGGTCGTGCTCGGCCTGCTCTCGTGCTCCAGCGTGGTGCTGACCCGCTGGGGACCGCGCGAGAGCAAGGCCGCGATCAGGCGCGCTCTTTCGGCCGCGGCGGACTAGCGATGTCTGTGGCGGCGATGGCCGCCACCGCCGCCGACCTTGGCGAGCCGCATCAGTTGCGGGATCATCGCCATCATGTCGCCGCCGCCGGCGCTGCCGAGCATGCCCATGATATCGCCGCCGCCAACGCCGCCCATTCCGGTTGGCATGGTGCCGCCGTAATTGGGCGCACCGAAACCGCCGCCGAGATTACCGGCGTTGAGGCCGCTAAATCCGCCGCCGCCATTCTCCATCATGCGGCTCATCATCGGGCCCATGGTCTGCATCATCATGGCGAAGCGGCGCTTGCCCATCTTCGCCTTCATCATCTCCAGCATCGGCGCCATCTGGGTCATCATGTCCTCGCCGCCGGCACCTCCGCCGCCGAGGAATTGCGCCTTCGCGGGGGCGCTCGAAATCGACAACACCAGCAGCACGGCGGCCGCCTGGCAGATCACCTTGTCCGCACCTCTCATGGCCTGCTCCTCGCGTGCGTGGCGCCGCCGGGAGAGCGGAGCCAACCGGACGCACGTCGCCATGGTTACGGCGGACGAGGGCTGGGTCTGTGAGAAAGATCACGCAGCTGCGGGCATGATCCGGAAAAGTGTGCAGCGGTTTTCCGAAAGGATCATGCTCAAATAAATAAACTAAGCCGGAAACGCTTTGTGGATGGCGATCACGGCATCCCCGGTCTGGCCCTGTACGTAAGCTGCAAGCTCGTTCGGCAGCATGTCGATGATCCAGACCAGGCGGCATCTCGCATCGCCCTCGGCGATCACTTGCACCGAGGCGCTGTAATGCTTCAGCCGCTCGCTGTTGATCGCGTAGACCAGCCGCTGCCGCGCATCGTCGCAATCGACCAGCACTTCGCGCGCTACCGAGCCATTGGCAAAGGTGACGACGCGCGCATCGCCGTCGATCGTGCAGGCGGTGACGAAGCCCGGCGCCAGCCGCCGATGCAGCGCGCCGAAATCGCGCACCGCGTCCCAGACGTCGTGCGCCGAGGCGGGGAGGGGAATGTCATTGTGGATGGAGGCCATGAAAGTGTCCTTGATTATGTTAGGTGTTGGCCGTGGACTCCGTGATCGCGAGCGGCTTGTCCGCCGAAGCTCGCAGAGCGAAGGCGGGAGCGAAGCAATCCAGAAATGCTTCCGCGGCTACGGTCTGGATTGCTTCGCCGCAAGAGCTCCTCGCAATGACGGAGAGAACTCACACACAAACCGCCTCGACATTGTTGCCATCGGGATCGATCAAAAATGCCGCGTAGTAAGTCGGGCTGTAATCCTTGCGCGGGCCGGCACCGCCATTGTCGCGGCCGCCGCTCTTCAGGCCTTCGTTGTGGAACGCCTTGACCGCGTCATGATTCCCGGCGCGAAACGCGATATGCGCGCCATCGGCCTTCCGTCCCTTGTTCAGGTGCAGCCACAGCGCCGGCGCGCCCTTTGGCCCGAAGCCGGCATAACCGTCGCCGCTCGAACACAGGACGTAGCCGAGCGGCGCCAGCACCGCGGTGTAGAAGCGCGTGGCGGCGTCGAGGTCGGCAACGCGCAGCCCGATATGGTCGTACATGATCGTCTCCATTTCCAAAGCGCGCGCCGCAACTGGCGCGCACCGGAGACGAACCTAGTCAGTTGAGGGCAAGCTGCTCTTGGAGAATCTTGCGCTTCCCCTTCGAGGCCTGACGGAATTTGGTCGGCGACACGCCGGCGGCGCGGTGGAAGGTGCGGACGAAGTTGGAGAGGTCGCCGAAGCCGACGTCATAGGCGATATCGGTGACCGCGATGTCATCGTCAGTAAGCAGCCGCGCCGCATGCCGCAGCCGTGAGCGCACCAGATATTGATGGGGGGTGACGCCGAGCACGCTCGAAAACACCCGCAGGAAATGGAACGGGCTGAGGCCTGCCTGCCGCGCCGCCTGTTCGAGGTCGACCCCGGCATGCGAATTGGCGTCGATCCACAGCGCGGCTTCCACGGCGCGGCGGCGATCGCGCGCAGTGGGCGTTGTCGGCTTGCGCGCCTTGCCCGAGACGACATCGATGAAGCGGCCGGCGAGGATTTGACCGACCTCGTCGAGACCGAGATCGCTGTTGCCATCTGCCGCCGTCTGGGCGAGCTCGTCCAGCACCATCAGCTCGGGCAGCGGCGGCGTCGCGCCGATCTGCCAGATGTCGCGACGTGCCCCGAGGGCGTCAACCAGATCCTCGCCCAGGAAAAAGGACAGGCAGACGTCGCCGGAGACATGCTCATGGGTGCAGGTGTATTCCTCGCCCGGTGCGCCGACCAGCATCGAGCCCGCCACCAGCTCGAAGAAGCCGGCGCGGCAGTGGCAGCCGAAGCTGCCCGCGCGGACATAGGCGATGGAATGGCCGGTGCGGCACTCCGCAAACGACGCGTCGTCCGGTCCCGCATCGCAGCGAAACTCGGAGACCGTCATCGCGGGCGTCGTCAGCAGCGTGGTCGCATCCATGCCGCCTATCTAGGTGGAGGGTCTCGGCAGGGCAACGGGCAGCAGCACCTCGAAAAGCGTCTTGCTGGCGACCGGATGAGCGCCCTCGAGCGACAGCAGCCGCCGCTTGGAGATCACCCCGCCATAGGGCGAGAGCCGGTCGGTGTAATTGCCCGCCTCCAGCACCCGGTGGCAGGGCACGATCAGCATGTAGGGATTTTTCGCGATCGCCTGCGCCACCGAATGCGCGGCGCCGGAGACGCCCAGCGCCTTGGCGATCTCGTGATAGGTGCGCGTCTCCCCGCGCGGAATCGTGCAGGCGAACTCGTAGACGCGCCGGTTGAAGTCGGGCACGCCGCCCGCATCCAGGCTGACCTCGGAAAAATCAGGATCGTTGCCTTGCAGCAGGCCCACGATGCCCTCGATCGCAAGCTCGGCGTTCGCGGACGGCCGCTGTTCGCGCGCCTCGGGATGGACCTGGAAAATCCGGCGGCGGGTGTCGATCTCCCGCGCCTCCGGCAATTGCACAGCGACCACGCCAGTGCTGCTCCAGATAATGGCGCAGCACCCTATGGTCGTGTCGAATATCGCGTAGCCACGCCCCACCATGCACACGCCCCACTCAGTGCACGTCTCTCCCCAGACAGGCGATCATAACACCGCCACAATCCGGCGCACCCAAAATCTTACCGGAAAGTTAAGAAGCGGCAGGCCGGCTGCGCCAAAGCGCTTGGCGGCACGCGCCGTCTCGGCTAATCAGAGGCGCGCAGGCTTGCGCATCAGCGGGTGTAGTTCAATGGTAGAACGGCAGCTTCCCAAGCATAAAAACGCCGTTTACCTCATCCCGCCAAAGTCACCCAAAATACGTCAGAGACCCTTATTTTTAAGGCATTTCGTGCTATCCCTCGCCTCGTCGCACAGCGCGGGAGCCGGTCCAAAAGCCGGAAACTGTCCACATGATGGCCACACGAAAACTGGCGCTTCGAAAGCCCCGCAAGGCTCCTGAGCGGGCGCCACGGAAGTTCACAGACGACCATATAGAAGCGCTCCGCGAATTCGCTGACAGCGACGTGGCGGATCGCAGGACCCTCGGTAGCGAGGCGGAGCGGTCGGAAGGCGTTGAGTACCCGGACAGCATCGTAAAGGGGCTCTTCGTCTTCGTGGGGGCCAATCGAACGATCTGGCGCTTTAGGCGACGCCGTCGCGAGAAGGGGGTTCGCACCACCATTTTCCGGACGCTCGGCGAATGGCCGATGATGAACACTGAGGATGCACGCAAGGCCGCCGAGATCGCGGTCGGCAACGTACATAGCGGTGAAGCGGCTCCGAACAAGCGCAGCTCGGTTCGGTTCGAGATCGCGTTTGCTGCCTACTTGGAATATCTGAAGAGCAAGGCAGAGAAGCGCGGAAAGCCGCCGCGTTGGTACTACAACGTCAAAAAGCTTGGCGACGGGATCATTTTGCCGAAGTTCGCGAAGTGGACGCTGGCGGAAATGGCTATGAGCCCCGGTGCCGTTTCCTCGTGGCACGCTGGGGTGACGAAGAAAAACGGGCCGGTCTCAGCAAACCATTGCGCCCGCGTCATCCGTGCGACCTACAAGCGGGCTTCTCGACTTGACGTGACGCTCCCGCAGCGTCTGCCGACCTCTGCCGTCGAGTTCAATGAAGAAAGCGCTAAGCAAAACGCGCTCCCGTTCAAGAGCTTTCCAGCATGGCTGAAGGCGTGGCGGAAAATCGACAATGCAGTCCGCCAAGCTTACCACCTCACCGCGCTACTAGTCGGGCCTCGGCCCGGTGAATTGGCCCGGCTGCGCTGGGAAGCGTATGCCGACAATGAGCGGACGCTTGTGATCGCTAAAGCAAAGGCCGGCAAGGATATCGTGATCCCGGTCAGTGAAGAGATTGTCGCTGCACTAAACATGGCTCGCGAAGCCGCAGAGGCGGCGGGCTACTCAGTGACGCCGGATGCACTCATGTTCCCCGGTTGTGCGCAGGCAGGACACCGAGACGATTTGCCGGCACGGGGCAATATGCTGCGGCACACCTATTCGACCGTTGCGGCCGATCTCGGCATTGACGATCTCATCCGCCATTTCTTGATGGGGCATGCCCCGGAGGGCATTTCACAGAAATACATCGCCACCCTGATCCTAGCCAACGGTCCGAAAATGCGGGAGGAACAAAACCGCATGAGCAAGCGGATGGTCGAGCTGCTCGGCCTCAACGCGCGGACATTTGAAGCTGACATAGACGCTGGCCTTGCACAATCGGCCGAAGCAGCAAGAGCACGGACAGAGGATGCCGCACAGGCGCTCGCTCGCGCTCAGCGTGCTTCGGTCCGAAGCCGCCGTGAAAGCGCGAGAAAGCGCTAAGCTCAAAAGGCTTCGCTCTTATAAGAAATCTGAGCCGGCATCGGTGCGAGCAATGGGCCAGCCCCGCTTGTCGAGCTTCAATGAATGGCAGGCCCCGAGCCCCAGCTCCATGAGGTCTCGGTCGATCACGAAGTATTCCGGCAGAAGTTCATCGTTCAAGCGGATGCCCGCGAAGACGGGTTCCTGACCGCCATCAGTGTTGCGTCGTCGGTCATCGAGGTTGAAGAGATCGTAGAGGTCTTGGCTGAATTTTGGCTTGGTCTTTGTGACGTTGAATCCGCTTTGACGGCAGAACGTTTTGAATGCATCGTACAGGACATCCTTATCTGTCTCCGCCCCCGCTTCCACCCTGCAACATTCGGCGACGAAGCCGTGCACAGGGTTGGATTGCAGCAAAAGATTGCGCTTCGAGACCTTGCTGTCTTCCGGCTCGACGAAGCGCCCGCGCCGTTTGAGTGTGTCCAGCCCGTCAAGCGCCCAGTTCAAGATCCCGGAAAGCTCAGCGTGGAGCTTGCTGTCTAGATCGAAGTCCTCGCGGCCCTCGAATGACACATCGAAGGGAATGATTAGCAGCCTCGCGGCTAACGCATCGGTGTTCGTTCCGAAGTTGGGCATGCGGTTGCTGATCAGGAGGAAGCGCGCCCCCAGCCTCCCAATCCAATCGGTGTGGAATTTTCGCGGAATCGTTTGCGTGTCTTCGCCGGAGATGCCGTTGATGACGCTGCCCGCTTCGCTCAGCGCGTTGCTGTTGTCGCAATTCATGTCGCTGATCGCGGCGAGTGGTTTTCCGATCAGGCTCTGCATGCCGAACTGACTGGGCAGGTTGCGAATGGTTGGCGTTGCAATGTTTTTCCTGCCGATCAATTCCTCCAAGGTGCGGAGGATCGTGCCCTTACCGGCTCGACGCTTACCTCGGAAGAAGAAGACTTTCTGCAAAGAGGTGTCGCCGCACACGAGATAACCGGTCATCTCCTGCAAGAGGTCGATTAGCGGTTGACGCTCGGCTGTGACTTCGCCGAGAAAGCTCAGGAAGCGATCCGGTCGCGGGGCGGTTGGATCAAAATCGATATCGAGGCTGGTGCGCGTGAAAAACTGCGGCGTCGGCCGGTACAGCTTCCGCGTTGTGATATCAACCAATCCATTTTTGCACGAGATGAGGTTGCGCGGATTGAGACCAGCGTATTGTTGATCCGTACCGTCAAGCCAGCAGGGTGGTTCCATCGTTTCGGGCGGGACGTGGAAATTATCCTTGAGTGCTTTATAGACCTCGTCGACATCATTCCGCTTTGGGCGAAAGATCGTAAGATCCTCCACTATCTCTCCGCGAACCTCTTTGATACGTTTTTCAGAGCAAGCTTCGAGGAAAGTCCGGACCTCAGATTGAATGGTGTCATCGTCCAGCGACGCATAGGCCGCGCCGTTCCAAACCAACCACTCGTCTTGATGGTTGATCAACGTGGGCCTGCGCATCTCCCGAAACAGTTTTGCCGCGCTGCCCGGATCATGCGGTTGGATAAGGATCGGCTCAGGGGACTTTGTCATGCGGGGACTCCGACAGATTCGAACTTCCGCCAAAGCTGGCGGACGAGCGAGATGGTTTCAGTAGACGCGTGGCGACGGATGAGAAAGCGGTACAATTCCGGCCAGGCGTTCACCTGAGGAAAGACGCCAGCGTTGATCAGTGTCTTCGCCTCAGCGATGAACGCGCCGCGAGGGGAGTCGGTAACGTTCCGCGTTTGTAGGAACTCTGTGAACGTCATTGGACGACCCTCATAACCGGCATCCGGACGCCATCAACCATTTTATATCGACCTGTGCGGACGCAGCCGTCTGACACGGCGCGGTGCTTGCCGCGGGATAATCCTTTGCTGTCCTGAAGCCATGCGCGCTTGTCAGCAAGAGCCTGAAGGATCATGCCTGCACGCTCCTCGGCCGCGGTTGCTTCGCAGCGTTCACGCATCGAGAAAACGCCGAGATCATAAAGGCCTTCGACCGTCGCGAGATGACTTGTAGTTTGAGCGGCGAGATGGAGGGCTTTGTTATAGCGCCGTCGGCTATATGGACCGTCCTCGACCCGTTTGAGCTCAAGAAAGCTCTTTTCACGGAGCGCACCGAAGTAGGCTCTCCCGGCGCGATGGTGAAGTAGGCTTGTAGCGGAGCTAGCATCGCCAGCGTCGACTCTGATTTGTAAAGCGTCAAGTTCGGCGCCGAGCTCAGACATGAGTAAACTAGCCAACGTGACCTCCTGTGGCTGGCCGGAGGGGGACGGCATGGTTGAGATACGCGCATGCGAACGCGCGCCGCGAAAGTTTTTGCAACTTTGCGATGTTCGTCGTTGACGAAGATTCTGAAATTCGGTAGGTGAGAGTCATGGATGCGGTCGTTTCGCGTCTGTCGCGCCCGAGACCCAGCAAGGTCGTCGTGCACTCATTCAAAGGTCGTCGGGATGTCGAGCCCCGGCGGCCTTTTTGATTTCAGGGATGTCATTGAGAGGCTGATCTGGCCCTAGCCGCGGAGGAGCGGCACGCACGGACCCATGTCCGGCTTCAGCGATCAGCGTTGGAACAATAGCACAGCGGCGCTAAAGTTCATTGCGGATTATTTTCCGACGGCGTTGGAACTCTTATTAAAGTTCGTCCACCCAGAGTTGGCCGCACGAGAAGGCCCTCTGAGCGGTTTTTGAAGCCGCGCGGCAGCGACGCATTCCTCCCGTATACCCGCCAGGGTCTCCCCAGAATCCGGGCGCGGCTCCCGTAGGATCGGGCAAACCCGTGCGTGACCTCGCGCCGTCCACTTCGTACCGCAGGGCGGCACTCATTTCCGGCCTCGCCCGTCCCGACCGGTCGTGTGAGGCATCCGGGCGCGCGGCTGCACGGCGTCGGCGCCGGGAGCTTGTTGCCTTGGTCCGGCGCTCTCCAAACCGGCAAAGTAAGCTTCCTCCAGCTCGTCGCGGTGCGCATCAAAGACCGCGCTAACGCGCTCGACACTCCATGTCAGCGCAGTGTCGACGCTGACGGACGTGAGCGAGTCCATCGCAAGTCTAAACTGTGTCTCATTTTCGAAGGCGACCTCGCCGGTATCCGGATCAACGGCTTCGAAAACGACCTGCGGGACGCCGGCGGTGCGCAGATAGACCCTCTCTTCAACGTGCATGCACTGCCCCGTTGGCGATTTGTCTGGGACCACGAGCACGTGGGCGGAGACCAACGCCGCGGACACGGTATTGCCGAGCGGACCTTCGTCGGCGCCTCCGCCAATCAGATCGTCGAAGATATCGGGCATGGGCCTAGACCATCTTGATTGCATTAGCGGGTGGGGCCGACCCCGCGCCCGTGCGTCTAGGATCGAGATCATCAGCCTCCGGCCTTCCGACGTTCGGCATTACAACGGCGGAAGCGCGAGCAGCGCCCGGGCGCCGAGCCAGCCGATCCAGCAAATCACGCTGGAGCTCAGAAAGCGGCTTCGCCGGTTGCCCCGGTGGAGGTGTTGCACCGGTGGGAAGAGTCGGCGGTGGCGGCGTGACGGGCTCTGCGGACCGCGGCGCTTCGCCGAGAACATCGCTCAGGTCGTCAGGTTCGGTGTCGCTGAGATCGTTGGTTACGATATCAGTAGCCTCGGCATCAATCGGTGCCTCGATCGTGGCAATGGGCGGAGCCGGCGCGATCTCCTGCACGGGACGTGGCTTTGGTGCGAATTGATGCTTGACGACCTGCACGCCGGTCGTCCGGCTATTGACCTCGATAGTCTGCTTATTTCCGAAGAGGCTGCCGTACTCAGCCGCAAGCAGAGCAAGGACGCCTTGCATGACTGGTTCATGATGGATCAGCTCGGGCATGAAATCACCGGTCAGTGGGTCGCGCTTATACCGCTCAAGACCCACCTCGCGGATTTCGTCGTCGCTCCAGCCGTCTAATTCAGGGAAACGCTGAAAGACCGTTTTTCCTTGAAATCTGGCGACTTCGTCCGTGCCGTGTAGCATTCGGTAGCGGAAGTTTTCCAATATCTCAAAGCTGACCGCCCGCTGGGCGCTCCTCACTGCGTTGTGGAATAGCATCGGCTCATCGCCGATCGAAACCATAAACTCTTCGTCGCCGATCGTGGTTGATTGCTTGCACCAATTGAAAAACGCACCATTGCTCACGCCGTGCATGCGGCATGCATTCTTGATCGTGCCAGTCTCAGTAATTCCGTCGATCAGCTTCTGTAGAAGCTCAGGGTCGCGCTTCATCGCCAAATGCTCCGCACCCGACGCGTGTTGCCAGTGACATCGCAAGCGCCGCGGCGCGGCGCGGCCTGCATGATGGCGTCGAGCTTGCTGGCCGGCTTGAGCTCAACAGGCTTCGCCGGCTCGTGCTTTGCGAGCGCGGCGAGATGCGCGCGATAAACTTCGTCGCTTGAGAGAGGGGGCGAAGCGCGCATCATTTCAGCATGCACGGCAGCGAACGCGGCACTCTTTTCTTTCAACACAGCCTTGGCAGCGGCGAGCCGCTTGATGGCTTCCTGAGTTGCCAGCGCTTTCTTGGCGATCTCCAACGTATAATTGACGACAGGCTTGGCAGAGGTCGCTTGCCCGCGCATCCGACCGCTCGCCCGGACTTCGTCACGGGACACGGCTCTGCCGACGATGGCTTTCACCGCCGCGAGCGAGGGCTCGCCGGAATCGGTCCAATGAGTCGGATTTTTATCGTTAAGCTTGGAGAGGTCGAGGTCGGACATGAGATTTCCTTCGAGAGAAATGAGGCGGCCGGATATGAGACCCAAAACTCGACCCGACCGCCTCAGGTTTTGCACCGGCTGCTTGAAGACCGGGGCAATGGGATTACCGACTACTGGTTCGCAGCGATGACGGCCCTCAGAGCGTCGATACGATCTTGAGCGGGATCAGATTGGGCCGCTAAAATTGCCGCATCTTCCTCGCGCTGACACTGCCGCAGAACGCGCTCGGCCTCACGCACTGCATCCGCGGCCTCCTCATCATCTAGCGCGGCCGCGATGTACCGTGGCGCGATTTCTTGCTCTGCTTGCGGAAGGGCCGCCAATTCCTCAGCGGTGATATCGCGGCGGACTCGTGAGCCGCTCGCATCGAAGATGTTAAACATGTAGGATTCCTTTCGAGAGGGCAGGCGCCCGCGGCGTGGACATCTTCCGGAGGTCTCGCTGCGGGCCGCCTGATCAGCGATCAAAGGTGGCTAAGATCGCTGAAGCGGAATTCACCTCGGATGGAGCAGGTGTCTTGCAACTGTCGTTGGAGCTGCTTCTCAGAGCGAAGGCTTCGTGGCACCGACGTACGAACGTACAGCCTTGGCAACGCCTTGGGCCTTTTCTAATCCGATGGCCCGGATCAGGCTGCCCTGAGCCGTTAAGTTCCATCCGGCCTTGCTCCACGGGTTGTTTGCCTTTGCCGCACCTTCGGGCGAGCGATCCGTTTCCTTGGGCGAGGGGCCGGGCGATACTCCGTTTTTGGTATGCGTCGCACCCCAACGCACCATCAGCTCAGTGTAGAGCGGGGTGCCAACTTCCTTCATTAGCTCGCCGCGGGCCTTCAAGTTGATCGTCGGCCCGCCGAACGCCTGTTCTTCGAGCGACACGATGCTGTCAGCGAAAAACCAGTGCGGCTTAGCTTTCTTCAGATGCTCTGACGCGCAGAACTCTTCGATGGTCATACCCTCGAACCGGCCTTCGGAGCCGCGATACAAAAGCTCGCCGTCCATATTCTTGAATTGCGGGCCAAATAGTTCGATGGCTTCGCGAACGGCTGAGGGTTGGCAGCCTGCCTTAACCGTCAAGTCTTCGATTGTGAGGCAGGGATCACGGTACTCAAATGCAATCGGCATTGTTGGCTTCCTTTCGTCTCTGGCGCCGCTTGGGATGGGGCCAGCTCTCGATCCACTGCTCCAACTGATGCAGCGTCACACGGACGGCTTGCCCGCGCTGATGCGCTGGCAGCTCCTGAGAACGCACCGCGTTGGCGATGTGCCGCGCATCAATGCCGAGAAGTTTAGCCGCTTGCACAGGGCTAACGGCAATGATGGGCAATTTTTGAGGATCAATTGTCATGCCTTAGATTCTAAGGCTGCAACACTCGACAAACAACTAGCGTTTTGCGTTCGTTTTCTGCACGTGCTCCGCACGCGTTTTACTCTGCAAATCGCGATGTTTATACGAGCCGGCGATCTGTTGCCGACGGCCGAGACGGTCGAGTCGTTTATGTGTGCGATCGATCCACGGCAGACATTTGGGAGCTATGTCTGCTTGATCTCGGACAGCGGACTAGGCCGGAAGCGCTCGGGAGTTCACTAAGGGCCCAGGCCGTGTAAGAATCGCGTAATTTGTGGCGCTGATTTTGTCGCTCGGAGGGCCGACCTCACGCCCGCATCGCCTCCAGCAATCCGCCCACGCCCACGATCGTCATTACGCGCTTCATATTGTAGGCGGGGACATTGAGCGCCATCTCGGTGGCCACCTTTGGCAGATTTCTCGTGAGAAAGTGTGTTGCTCCCATCCAACACTTTATCGTGCCGAACGGATGCTCTACTGTCTGACGGCGGACACCCATTGCGTTGGGGTTGTGGTCGAGCCGCGTCTGAACTCTCTCCAAAACAGCTTCGTGCTCCCAGCGTGAGATGCGGCGCTCGGCGCCTGTCGTGCATTGAGCTTTTAGCGCGCAGGTTTTGCATGCGCTTGTCCAATAGGCGACATTGGGAGACGGCTTGATCCGTTACGTCGCGATCGGTAGCGCAGCGCGTCCACGACTGCGGTCGCACAGCTTTAGCGCCTCGTCGCCCCAAACGGCACCTCATGCGAAGGCTGTGAGCGCATCGCCAACTTCGTCATGTGGAGCCCTCCGTCCATCCACGCCTCTCCTATCTTCGTTGAATAGCCAGAATTTGCGCAAGGGCCTATTATCAGACTAGCGGCCCGGAGAGACAATCGGCAGACAACCAGGAGGAGATAATTATGCCAAAGACGTTGCGACATTCTTTGCAATTCGCACTTGCACTCGTCGCCTCGGGTTTCGCCATGAGTCAGGCGCTGCCGCAGGCTAAAGCTCAGGAAGCGGGCTGGATCACGCTGTTCGACGGCAAAGACCTCGAACAATGGGATCAAGTCGGGAAATCCAATTGGCATCTGGCGGACGGCACAGTAATTGCCGACAAGATGGAAGACAAAGAGGCCGGTTATCTCGTCAGCAAGAAGCCGTACAAGGATTTCGTGCTGCGCGTCGAATTCTGGCCGAGCGATGATGCAAACAGCGGCATTTATTTCCGCTGCCTCGACGCCAAGAAGATCACCGACCGTACCTGCTACGAAGCAAATATCTTTGACCAGCGGCCCGATCCGAGTTACGGCACTGGCGCGATCACACGTTACGTCGAGATCAATCCGATGCCGAAAGCCGGCGGCAAATGGAATACCTTCGAGATTACGGCGAAGGGGCGCGACATCACGGTCGTGCTCAACGGACAGAAAACGGCCGAGCTGCGGAACGGAATGTTCGATGAAGGCTCGATCGCCCTGCAACACGGCGCGGGAGCGATTAAGTTCCGCAAGGTGGAGATCAAGCCCTTGTAAGGCGGGTGTACGCTACGGCACGAGACTGCTACGCCTCGAAATTTCGATTAGGCGAATGTCGCCTATAGGTCACAAGCGCCTCTGGCCTCCACGCCGGACGACTTCCGCTCGACTCCCACTCCAGACCTGCCGATGCACTGCGCCGACCGACGCGATGGGCCAAGACCTGACGAATGCAACGCAGCAAACCGCCACCTCAATCAACCACTCGTCAAATCCGTTCTGAAGTCACTTGGCGGGTTTGAAGATGTCGACTGCGATCAAAGTGACGGGCTCCTTACCGTCGTTATGATGCCAATGAGTAGTGTTTTTTGCGGCAGAAGACGTATCTCCCGGACCAAAGGTCCTCGACGTGCCGTCCGCAAGGGTGACCGTATCGTGCCCCTCGAGGAAATAAACTACGGCGGGCCTGTCCTTGTGACTGTGCAATCCGATATGACCTCCCGGTTCAATAGTGAGCAATCGTAGTCGTAGTTGTCGCCCCGTCATTCCCTCAATTTCAGGACCCAGGTCGACAACGGTTGTCTTGCTCGCCGTAAATCCCCTGTTGTCCTTAGGAGCATCTTCGGAAGAGGCAACAATTGGGCATCCAAGGACAATTGCCAATGATAGCAAAGCAAAAACTATATTGCCTGATTTCATCACGTCCTCCCTTCGAACAAAGAAGCCCGCCCGCAGAGATTATTGCAAAACGGCAATTCGCAAAATACTTGCACAATAGTCTAACACTTAGAGGTTGGCTGGCAGGGCGATTGTCGGCTGTGGGTCAAAGGCGGCGGTCCGCACTGGAGGCGATGACTTCTGCTCTGCCCCTGACTCCCGACCTGCCGGTGCACTGCGCCAACCGACGCGATGGGCCATGAGCGGACAATAAGCTGGAGGTCAATTACGAATGTGCCGAGGCGCCAGAAGAATGATTGAGGACCGCAAGGACTCCATCAACGAACGCCTGGCATTCCGCGTGAGTTTTGAAAGTGCCTTTGTAACTTCCCAATAGGAAGACGGTGCGTCCATGGCCCTTCCCGAAAAAGTATTGGCCCACGTGTCTCCCGTCTTCGTCCTTGAGTGCCATACTGTCGATGCGTTGCGTTGCCTTGAGATCGGTCATGGGAAGCTTGATCTGCACGATGTGCCCCCGTGCGGTCGGCCCAAGTTCAGTATGCTGCCTATAATAGCTTTCGAAATAATCTGCCGTCTTAGCCAAGAAAAAGCCCGGCCAAAGGATAGCCGGGCTTAGTTGACTGGGTGGGTATTCAGAAGCTCAGTACCTGGTTACGCCCGCGCCGCCCCAATTGAAGCGATAGTTCACGCCCGCCTTGACCAAATCCAATTTTGTGGAAGAGTCGACAAAGGTGGCAGCTCCAACCGTCTGGTTAACCGTGACAATCTTCGACCCGAGGTCAATGTGATTGTACTCGACTTTCGCAGACCAGTTCGGCGCGAAGCCCCATTCGACGCCCGCGCCGACGACCCAACCATCGCGATCTACGGAGGTAGACGTATTAGAGAACGGGGCACCCGCGACAGTTACAAGGCCATTCGAGCCGCCATGGGTCCAGGCCCAGCCGCCCTTCGCGTAAAACAACCATTCATTCGCGGCGTAACCGATGCGGCCAGTTACCATCGCGATGTCGTCGGTCTTGACATTCGTAGAGGTTACGACGGCCGGGAACAGCGGACTTACAGTGCTAGAGCTGCCCTTTATATCGGTCCACGTATATTCGCCTTCGATGCCGAGAACCAGGCTATTAATTTGCCAGTTGAAGCCGCCTTGCACGCCGCCAAGGAAGCCGTCCGTGTCGGTCCGATTGAGTGGCGTGCCTGTAGGAAATGAAACGGTGCCCGGCGCGGCAATAGTGCTGTCAACCTGACCCCAGCCCCAGCCGATATGACCGCCGACATAAAAGCCGGACCAATTGTAGACTGCAACGACGGGCGCGACCGGTGCCTTCGTGTAAGGACGGGCCGCCATATCCGCTGCACTTGCTGGAACAGATAGGCTCAACACCATCATGCTAGCTGCAGCCAAAAGAAGTTTCTTCATGTGTCTCTCCCCAAAAATTCGATAACGACGAAAAACGTCTGCCATCTTGGTCATGATAATGTGATCGCGGGGTAATGCTGTAGCCCGCCTGCAACAGCTATCGGCGAAACGTACATGATTAATTCAATGTTTCGAAGGGTTTAGCGGAACCTAAAGCCCGTTTGCGTGCATATTAGGAAAGGGAACCCGCCATCGTCCTATCTGACGGCCCGGCCGCACTCAAAAAGAGTTTTTGCAGCCGAAGGGAGCAGTTGGCGACTGAATGTCTGCAATGGGTCTCACTTGCAGGCAGTTTCGTGGGTTCTCGCAAAGGTCCGCTCTAGGACCAAATGGCGACTCAAGGGGCCTGTCCCGGCCTACAGCGTTCGCCACTCTTCCCGAGACCCGTTATGCCTCACTGAGGGGTGCCGTGTGGTGGCGCGCTTGCGCGAAAGTATTCGATCGCCATGAGGTGGCCCGCGTAGCCGAACATCCCCGCGAGAGGAACGAAGACCGCGCAGGTGAGAAACGACGCTTTGACCGTCAGCAAGAGAAAGAGTGCTCCAGACGCCCACGCCACGCCCAACAACGCGCAAACGAAGTTGCTGTCCTCGCTGCTCAGTCGGGAAATCAGGACGAACACCGCCGTTAAGCAGACGCCCGTGATGAGAGCTGCATCCCAGCTCCAATGATACCACACGACCAGACAAACAACTACGATCTCGGAGTAAAGGAAATCGGTGCTCGATCGCCTACTGTTAGAAGTGCTCATCCTCGGCCTCGCCCAGCGGTTGCTACCTTCAACCCTCGCACGAACTGATGTCGACGCAAGCGGAACGCGACGCAGAGGTTACCGATCCATTATTGGGAGGCGTCGAGCGCGAATGTCAGGAGTTCTAGCCTCCTGTTGCTGCGGCTCGGCAGGGCCGATCGTGCGCGGCTTCATGAGGTTGTCGCCTCCGGCCCATCCGGCCGGCGACAGCGCGCAAGCTATTGAGTTTTGATTAAATGCCGGAGGGAGAATGAGTAAGGCAGGTAGGGCATTTGAGCCCATGTAGACATGTATTTCACACACGTACGCGTAACTGAGGTCTCAATACCCCACTTACCTCACTCGATAAGGACTTTTTCCGTTTAATCAAAACGCTCGGGTCTCGGGCTCGCGGTGAATTGGCTTGTGGGTGGAGGAAGTGGAGTCGCTGTGTTCGATTACGCTCGAATTCGCTTCTGCGTCGGATGAAAATCCGGGCCGTTAACTATCTTTATTAACCTTAACGACACTCGAACATTGGCGAGATCAAAAGCTCACCTTCGGACAACCCGAAACATACGGTAGAAGTTCGGGCAAGACGAAGTCCCACTGGATCGTTCGTGCACATACGATCTCAACCGACGCGAGCGTTAACGAATCCCTAATGCGCCGGGCACATGGCTTGGGCTGTTTCGGCAGAGCTATGCATTTGCCCATCAAAGAGGCTGGCACGCGGCTTGCGCGAGCCCGAAAAGATTCCATAACGGGTACTATGCGAAACCGCTTAACCATGTTCGGCCATGCTGCCTCCGCCTTGGGCAAGATCATGGTGAAGGAAGCGTTGACGCGAATGAACAGTGATCTTGCGCCGCGCTGTATCGGGCGGCCGAGCGCTGGGGCGAATTCGGAAGGGCGGAAGTGGGTGGATCGAGCTAGCGGGTAGGACCCTAAATCGCAGGGAGTGGCCAAAAGCTTATGTGCCCATGCGCAAGCTCGCGATTTGTCGGGAGGGTCGGAATTCTGAAAAAGAGAAACGAGTTTTGAAATCCAAACTCGCCACCGGGGGGTTGATTTGTAGAGAGCAGGACTGACGACAGACGGCTGTATGCTGAATTAACCACGCCTTGAGATGGCGTCCCCGGCCGCTTGCGAACGCGGTCTTGTCCTGCTTACATGGCTCTTGCATCAAGAGCGTCATCTGTCGGTGACGCATGTGGCAACCTAGGCGAGCTTCCCGCCCAAGGTGCTTTCTCAAAGATGATGCGGCTCCGGGATAGTCCCGGCGCAAAAACAAACGAGAGGTGACACCATGATGACGAAGTCGAACTTGAGGCTGAACCAGTTTCTCGGGAAACATGGCGTTGATCACATATCGTTCGCGCGAAGCGAATTGCTCCTGAAAGGTTTTGGCGGCAAGAGTTTTGTCGACCTTGTCGATATGGGGTTTACGCCTAGCCAGGCATTTGTTGTCGCTGGCGACTTCCTCGGGTCGATTGGTGGGCAGGGTAGCGACGAAAAGGTGCTCGATCACTATTCGGTTGACGAACTGCATGCCCGCTTCAATGCGACAATCGAAGCGGCGCGCACTACGATGAGGACACGTAAGGCGCGCCGTTAAGCCGGGCGGCCGAAACTACTGGACCTTGAAACCGGCCTCGCCGCGGCCAAGCATCACCAACTCCGGTTGCCCGAAGAGATGGCTCTCAAAGACGCGCCCCAGCGCGCCTTAGAGATCGCAGCGTTGCGCAAATCGACGCGGATCGTCCTCCTGCCGGAATAGCTACTCATCGGGCTTAGCCGAACTGGTCCGCCCAACCTGCCAGATCGATCACCTCACAGCCCATTCCATCATAGTAGGGCGCCTGCGACGCGCTCGTGATCAGCGGGTACTCGTTCAGCGACGCAATCGCTGCGGTGTATAAATCTGTTTCGCCGTCGTAAGGGCCGCGTGAGAAGCCCGAATTCAATCTGTCTGCGATTCGAGCCGCGCCCACCCGATACTGCTTTTTCATAGGTATCTTGTAGACCACAGACGGTTCAAGCTCTTCCGCTTCATCTTCGTAGAGCTCTTTAAATTCTTTCCATACCACCGCGGGGACACCAATCTCACCGGACGCAAGTGCGTCGATGAGCGGCTTCTTCAAATTGTTAGATCGGGTATTTACGAGTTCATGAAGTCCGGAGCAGTCGATGACGCACTTACACTCTTGCGTGTCATCAGTCATCATCGAGCCCCAAATCTTGGAGTTCGTCTGATGTTAGAGACCGTGCAAAATCGAAGTAGGCCTTCTGAAACTTAGGCTTGAGGCCGCTCGACCTATACAGGTTAATTTCGCTTAGTGAGCCGCTTTCCAATAGCGGAGCGAATGCCGTGGCGAAGTTGAAGCCAAAGCGGGCGAGCTTCACCTTTTCCTGCGGGGGCGGACCATTGGCGCCGCCGCCCTTCTCAGAAAAATCCGGATTGCCAAGATTATGGATCGCCCTTAGCCACTTCTCGTGACTGCCGTCTTTGAAGACCTTCAGCTCCTCAAGGCGTAACACAGTCGCCTGCTGGCTGATCTTCAAAGCGCGAGCACAGCGCGCTACCATGTTCACATCAGGATCGCTATTCGGAGTGATCTTGGCGAGCAACCTGCCTACAAACCTTTCAGGCACCAAGAAGCTACCAGCAAAGCGATTGCACAGCCGTTCAACGCGGTTCGCGTGGACGAACGGGTCCGAAATCCCGGTGACGCCCATAAGCACGTGCGCAAGTTCGTGCACCAAGGTGAAGAGGCGTCGGCCGCGAGTTTGCTGTTTAGTATTGACGAGAATGACCGGATAAATCGGGTGAGATAGGCAGAAGCCGCTGCCATCCTTCTCCGGAAAGCTGTCTTGAAGGACAAAGATGCCTCGGTCCTCAATCTTTTTCCGCACGATCACGTAGAACGCTTTCGCGTCCTTCGCCGCCAGTTGATCTTCGACCGAAATGCCAAAGAAGCTGCGAGCCAACAAGGCGAAGTCGTCGACTTCGCGGTTTGTCTTGGCGTTAAAATGGGGCAGCGCATCAGCGCCGCGGGCGAGGCCCTCTATTGCTGCGCGCTGCACACCTTCGGCAAACTGAATTGATTCAATCGTCTCCCTAGACTTGGGCCGCGGCTTTGGGTCGTCGGACCTGAAATCAGGAATGACGTCGTGCAGCTTCGGAGCGCGCTCCATGAAGAAAACAAATGATGGAAGAGACAACTCATGGGCGATATCGTTCAACAAGCCCTGCTTCGGCTCGGGCTCGCGCTCAAGCTCGCGATTTAGTTCCTCATCGTCTATGTTTAGGCGGCGCGATAGTTGGCGGCGCGTCAACGAGCGCGAGCGCAAGACGGAATCGAGAATGGCGGGGTTGAATGTCACGAATCACAGTCCGGCGTTGAGGGCGGCAAGATGAAATATGGTGATTTCTCGAGCATAGTGCAACTAGGAGTTGGTCTGCATATTGGCAGTGCCGTTCTCCAACTTTACGGTGAGATTGGAGCAGAACCTCTCGTCCGCACGCTAAGCCGCATCAGGGCAAGCATCGATGACCTAGACAAAGCCAAGGGGCAAGAAGCTCGCGAGGAGTATGAACAGCTTGCGAGCGACTACGACATTTTCAAAATTCGCCTTTTCAATGAATACAAGAACTACGTCAAAATCAATTCAGTCGTTGCTTTAGGGCTGTTTATCGTGCTCGTGATCATTGCATTCAAGAATGACGACCCAATTGAAGGTGACTGGGCGATGATCGCAATACCGATTGTCGCTCTAGCCGTTCTGCCTGCACTCGTTACGCTCGGAAGCCTCTGGGTCGACGCATCTCGCTTAGCAAGTGCAATGATGGTGCGAGCCGATGCTCTAGAGCAACGTGTGCTCAGGTTAGGCCTCTCGTAGCCACGATTCATCGGGCGAATGGTTACCCCGTCTGCCATGCCGGTGACCAGCTCGCTAAGGCGGGTGGAGTCAAGTCAGGTGCCGCAGACATCTCTTTCCATGGCGCTTCGCTTCCCGTCAGGTACAGGCCACCTATTAGAAAGGCCAATCACCGCCGCGACGATGCCTGTCAAAAGAGTGGATTTCGCAGAAAGCGTCCAGCCGCTCGAAGTCGGTAGGAAATGCCGTTCAAAGACGATCCTCTTCCAAAGTTGGTCAAGCTTCGCGACGGCGGTCTGCCAGAAGACTCGATCTCACTCCGCGCGCTTGACCGGTGCCGAGCTCGAAAAGAGGTGGCGTGCAGTGCGGCGGGCTCTCCGCCACGCGTCAACCTCATTGGCAAGCGCGCCTATCGTACGCTCACCATGGCGGGGTGATTGGGCCATCATAGCGCAAGATAGTCCGCGGCGAACGCGTCGCTATCGCCGCCCTGTCGCTCGATATCTATAGCAATTTGTTTAATGCGGCGCTCACGCACTGCTCTATCTGCCTGCCCCAGGCTCGCCAGCCTAGAACGGGCAAGCGCGGAGTCAAGCGTCCGATTCACCATAGCGATACTTTCGATTTGACCCCTTCGTTGGGACGACCTAGATCAGAACCGTTACCCGCGTAGAGAGCCCAGACTTCTGACGGATTGGTCTGGCGGCCGGAAGGTGCCCCGTAGAAAACGCAGTGATGTTCCGCTTGGCATCGCAAGGGTGACGGGAAAGCGGTTCCCACTTCAAACCGATGAACTGCCCGACCGGCGTCGTCTCCACTGAGGAGAACCCGCGTCTTTGTTCACGACTGTCGCAGCACGTCGCCGCGCCAGAACAGTCATGGTCACGGTGGGCGATATGCTCGCTGGAATTCGTAGCTCATTAGGAGGTCTAGATGGCCGAATACGAACCGCACGTTCTTCTTGCCTTAGAGAAGTACAACCAGATCGCTGCTCGGTTGCCGAAGAAACATAAGCGGCGGAGCCGCGCAGAGATAATCGCCGAGAAGGCGGAGATCACCGAGCGTAGGGCGCGACGCGAGAAAGTGAAGGCGCTGCAAAAGCGAGATGGCGAGCGTTACGATGCACGCGAGAGCAAGATTGAGGCTGCACGCGACGCAGCCGAGCGTGAATGGCTAAAGACGAACAGGCCCGACATAAAGCGCTTGCTCGATCGGCATGAGGGATGCTTGCCGCCTGAACTCGGCCATCTGAGCCCGCGGTGTTGGCATAATCCGACTATTGAGGAAGCGGCCGAAGAGGCTGCCAAGGATGCCGCCGCCGAGGCGTACGCTACCGCCTACATCGAAGTCTTCACCGATGGGATGAAGCAGGTCTTGATGGCACAGTACGCCACGATCGATCCGCTCGATTAGCGTCTAGCGCAAGGCGCCGGGCTCCATAGCCGGCGTCCATTGCTCGCAGGAGAATGAATATGTCAGCATTTAAGAACGTCGGTGAAGCGATTGCGCGCCGGGACGGGCTGATTACGAAACTGGCCGCAAATCGTGACGTGTTGCAGAAGTCCCGAAACGCAAAAGAGAGTCCCAGCAAAGCCGCGTCGGTGGCAGCTGCTGAAGCAGCGCACGACAAAGATTGCGGCGCCTTTGCGGATGCCCATATCTACGTTGTGGCCAACCGTGGCTAGGGACCGTCCCGCGCACGGATCAATCTTGATCCGCGCGGCCAGCAGGGTATGGTGACGGTAGATCAGCGGCCACACGATGGCCACATGGTCAAAAGTCGCGGAATCAGGTAACGCATTGATTTAGCAGCGATTTGCGGGCGTAGTTCAATGGTAGAACGGCAGCTTCCCAAGCTGCATACGAGGGTTCGATTCCCTTCGCCCGCTCCAATACCTAGCCGAAGTTCGCTCGACGGTTTTGCCGGCAGTTTTGCTGGATTTGTGCAATCTTTGGCCTCCATCTTCTTGATTCTAGCCTTTATGGCGGCCGTCCGATCGACATAGCGTTCGATGATCTTGTTGACGGACCGCTCTTCCCACGCGAGCGCTTCTGCGATCTCGCGCTCGTTGAAGCCAGCAATGTAGAATTTCGTGGCTGCTGTTCCCCGCAGATCGTTGAAATACAGATCCCGCTCCCGCATGCCGGCATCAATCTTTGCCTTGTTGAACGAGCTGCCGAAACCGTCGACGGTCCAAGGTCGACGCCGACTGCTAGTCAGGATCGTGGTTGCGCGCGTTGGTATGCGCGCGAGGATAGCTCGGTGGAGCCGGCAGGGAGAATGCGCCTCCGCAAGCCTTGGGCGATCTGTACGTCGTCCGCTTTCGATCTCGGTATATTCGGAGATCAGTCGCCCCGGCCGCGTAGACGCTCAATTACGGCTTGCCGTTGGGCCTCTAACCCGAGCCCGAATCGCCCTTGGCGCTGTGTGCTGACGCGGTAGTAAGCGACGTATCAATTGGATTTCACGGCCTAGGGCTCCGAAACGTGTCGTGCAACGGTGGTCGCAAATAGCGTTACAGATCGGGCCCTACTAGAAAAATCAACGATTGTAACAACTTGCGGCTGTGTCGTAGTCCAGGTTAGGCTCGTCCGCGATTCTGATTGGGAAAAATCATGCCTTTGACGCCTAGCGAAAGACAGATGTGGGATGCAGTCCTTGATGAGGCTGAACTCGGAAAGGACGATAAGGCGATCAATGAACGTTACGCTCGGGGTGAGGGCCGCATCGTTATCGAGACCAACCGGGAGAAACTTCCCGGATTTGTTCTTGCTCTGAAGAAGACAAACTATATGGATCTGATGCCGTTCTATCAGCGGCGTCCTCGCTGGGATGCTGCGAAGCAGAGTTTGCTGATCGAATCGTTCTTAATGAACATTCCCGTGCCTCCGGTCTTCCTCTATGAGAAGGACTATAATTCCTACGAGGTTATGGACGGACAACAACGCATTACTGCGCTCAGAGATTTTTACGATAATAGATTGAAGCTTACGGACCTTCAGATGTGGCCAGAGCTGAATGGTCGATACTATCATAACCTGCCTGACAGCCTTAAGGCGGGCATTGATCGTAGGTCGATTACATCAATCGTGTTGCTCAAGGAGTCAACCGCGGACGAAGCGGAGGCATCTTATCTGCGCGAAACAGTCTTTGAGAGGTTGAATACTGGCGGGGTCGCGCTCGAACGTCAGGAAATTAGAAACGCCCTTTACCGCGGTCCCTTCAACGATCTCCTTACGGAGCTGTCCCGCTTGGACTTGTTTCGGAAGGTATGGGGGATTCCCAGGTACGTTGAAAACGAGATCGACATCAATCCCAGCCTTCTCCAGAACAGTTTTTTTTCAAAGATGGGAGACTTGGAGTTAGTGCTTCGCTTTTTCGCTCTTCGCCACGCAGAGAAGTATCGGCGCGGAATGCAGGGCTTTCTCGATCTGTATATGACAAAAGCAATGAAGTTCAAAGTCGATGATCTTCAGATGCTGCGCCAGGATTTTATTACGACGATGAACGTCGCCGTGGAGATTTTTGGCGACAAAGTGTTCTGTCCGTACAACGTCCGAGAAAAAGCGTGGGAGACTAAGCCACAGAAGGCGTTCTACGATGCGGTGATGGTCGGTTTATCTGAGCGCCTTGGCAAGATTGCTGAGATGGTTCCAAAGCGTGAAGAAATCATAGAAGGCACCAAGACACTATTCCTTGCTCATGAGGAGGGAACGTTCACAGGAAGGGGCAACAGCAAAAAGGATGTACAGGAGCGCATTCAGCTGTTCGGCAAAAAGCTCGATAGCGTTTTGAGCCAATAATGTACGAGCCCTACATCGAGCGCCTTGCGCGCAATATTGCATCCATAAAAAAACATCTCGAGCTGTCTGCTTTAGTAAGGTCGATGATTAGTGATCGTTCGATAAGTTGTTCGAAGGGTTCTAGCCTGTGTTTCGATGTGGGCGCGATGTACGCTTCGTCGCCTGACCCAACCGACTGGAAAATCATCGATCACTGTTCAGTTGTGACAAGGCTCTATGCGGTTTTTGAAAGGTTTGTCGAAGACATCTTGGGTGCGCATCTCCAATTCTTGGAGGCAAATGTTGCGTACGATCAGTTGGATGAAAAGTTCCGCTCGCATCACCGCAAGTCGGTGGGGCAAATGCTGATCGACCTCGATAAGGATCGCTACAAGGACAGTATAACGTTCAATTCGATTTTGAGTGATATCGGAGGAATTTTCCGCGGCGAGAGATACCGGCTGTTGCCGGAGGCAATGCTTTCCCATGATCAAAATCTTAGGATGAAGGATCTGGTTTCGTTGTTCGACCGGTGTGGAATTCCGAAACTCGCAGAATGGATTGGTCGTCATCGAGCCATCAAGATTTTTTTTAAAGGTGGCCGACAATCGGACAAGGCTGATGCGGAGTTAGATCAACTTGTGCAGTACCGAAATGAGGCCGCGCATGGTGGTATCGAGGTCACTGATGTGTTGGGGACAGATATCTTAATTGAGTACGCAGATTTCGTAGAAGCCCTTTGCTCGGCTTTGGCCGAATGCGTTCAACGCAATTGCATTGCGAGAGCTGAAGAACTTGGGAAGACGCGCCGTACCGGTGTAATTACCGAAATCTTCTCAGATCGAAGGGTGGTAGCCATCGTTGGAGGCGGGACGTTCAAGGTCAGCGACCGACCATACTTATGCGGCGAGGGGTTTTGTTATCGCGCGACGATCGAAAGCATCCACCATGATGATAGTCCGGTTCCGTCTGTCACTCTCCTGAACGACACCGAGATTGGTTTTGCGCTTGACGTTGAGCCGGTGAAAAGGGCCTTGATCTACTATTACTAGCGACGCGATGTGATCGCTCTGACGCCATGCTGGTGACTTTGTGGAAGGCCGCAATAGCCCTCGGGGTCGAGGCGGCGCCCCCGCTCGCAAGGGGCGGCCACCGAGCTTCCCGTCAAGAAGAAGCGAGGTAAGCGCCGGGCCAACTAAGTTGCAGGGACCTGCAACGGTTCACCCCACTTACCCATGGGCCGTTCTTTCGGGGCCAGTTTGGCTTTCGAGGCTTGCTCGCTTTGCATTGTAGGCGCAACCCTTTGATGGAATTAGTTGCTGTTAGGGGCAGTTTTGTACGTAAAGCATTGGGTTGCTCAGGAACGGGCAGCTTCCCAAGCTGCATACGAGGTTCGATTCACTTCGCCCGCTCCATCCTAGCCAAGGTGCTTCCAAGACTTTGATATTTCGGCAGCGCGAAGCAGGATGCCTCTTCGCCGTGCGCCGCGCAAAGATTCTAATATATTAGCCCCTTGCTTCCGGCGTTCGCCGCCGCCCGCGCTAAGCTCCTTTGGCCCAGGCAGATGCGGTCCTCTTGCCCGGCGATGTCTGGATGAAAGCCATGGACCAGCAGAAACTCGATCGTGCGATCGGTCGTCGCTTGAAGACGCTTCGGACGCAGGCCGGCATGACGCTGAGCTTTGCGCCGCGCTCGACGTGTCGCTCAGCGACGTCGTCGCGCTGGCCGAGAAACCGCCGGAGCGACTGGTGCGGCTTGCCGACCAGCCGCACTGGCGCGATCCCGAGAGCGGCTGTCGACGGCGACACGCCTCGCCGACGGACGCGGCGAGCGGCATCGAGATCATCGTCGTCGACCTGCCGGCCGGCGCGCGGGTGCCGTACAGTCCGTGGGGCCGTACCGCCTTCACCCAGCAGCTTCTGATGCTGGAGGGCGCGATCGCCGTGCACATCGACGCCAAGGCGGTGCGCCTGCGCGAGGGCGACTGTCTGGATTTCGACGTGATGCGCGCGGCGATGTTCGAGAACGAGACCAGACAGGATGCGCGCTACGTCATCATCACGCGCCGCGGGCGCTTCCTATGGAAAAATGTAATGGTGCTGATGCGATATGAAATCCTGGAGTGAACCTGACAATGCAGATCCGCACCGGCGACACCTTTGATCCGCGCGTCATCGCGCTGCTCGATCATCACGTCACCGCCGCGCGGGCGCAGACCGCGCCGGGCAGCGCCCATGCGCTCGATCTCGCCGGGCTGCGCGCAGCGGACATCGCGTTCTGGACCGGCTGGGATGGCGAGACGCTGGTCGCGGTCGGCGCGCTGAAGACGCTCTCGGCCGAGCATGGCGAGGTGAAGTCGATGCACACGCTCCAGACCACGCGCCGGCGCGGCTTTGGCGGTGAGATGCTTCGCCACATCATCACGGAAGCCCGCGCGCGCGGCATGGCGCGGCTCAGCCTCGAGACCGGCTCGTGGGACTATTTCAAGCCGGCGCTCGCGCTGTACCGGGCGCATGGCTTTGTCCTCTGCGGCCCGTTCCAGGGCTATGTCGAGGATCCCAACAGCCTGTTCCTGACCCTGGATCTGTCGGCGGGCCGATAGCTCAGGAGCGTGTCTCCTCGATCCTGTCGAGCACGCGCTCGGGGGCGATGTCCCGGCTTGCCTCCTCCAGATCGCCCTTCGAGTCGGGCTGGACGTCGAGCCGCTCGGCGATTTGCGTGAGGAGGCGGGCAACCTTGGTCAACTCGTGCTCGGCGAGCAGGCTGATCTGGAGATCGAGATCGGCGCGCCTGTCCGCTGCCGCGGTCATGCGGTTCTGCGAGATCAGCACGAATGTCGACAGGAAGATTGCCTCGACCGAAGCAACCATCGCCAGCACCACGAAGCTCTCGTCCCAGGCCGGGATCCCCGGCAGCCAGTGCAGATTGGCGATGATCCAGAAGCCGAACACCGCGAGATGCAGGTAGACGAAAATCATGCTGCCGGTGAAGGCCGTGATCGCATCCGCGACCTTTTCCTGACCCCTGGCCGCGCGCCGCTCCCGGAGGCGGCGCTCGACCAACGCCTGGATGTTGCGCTCGAGCGTCGGGCTCAATCCCTCGCCGGGATCATGGGTGATGTCGTTATGCACGCGGCGGCAACGGCCGACTGAAGAGGCCGTTCCTAGCAACAGCGACTGAAAAATGCCTGCTGCCCCTCAAAATGAGTTGCGTACCTCAAAAAACCTCTGCTAGCCTTCAGTCATGGCCGAGACACTCACCACGACCGCGCTGACGCTGAAGGACATCGCCCGCCAGGCGGGCGTCAGCCTCGCGACGGTCGACCGCGTTCTGCACAATCGTCCGGGTGTGCGGCCGGATACGGTCCGGCGCGTCAAGGAAGCGATTGAGCGCAACGCCTTCCAGCCGCATGTGGCCGCCGCCGAGCTCGCCCGCGGCCGCGCCCGCCGTTTCGCCTTCGTGATGCCGTCGGGACCGAACCCGTTCATGCAGCAGATCGAGGCCTATCTCGGCGAGATGTCGGCCTGGCTCTCATCCCGCCGCCTCAGCGTCGAGATGGTCGCAACCGACGTGTTCGATCCGTCGGTGCTCGTTGCTTCGCTGGAAGGGCTCTCGGACGATTATGACGGCATCGCCGTGGTGGCGCTGGACCATCCCGGCGTCCGCGCCGCGATCGACGATCTCGTTGATGCCGGGACCAAGGTCGTGACGCTGGTCTCGGACGTGCCGTCGTCGCGCCGCCACCATTATATCGGCATCGACAACATCGCCGCGGGGCGCACCGCTGGCGCGCTGGTCGGGCGGCTGGTCGGACAAAGGTCGGGCAAGGTCGCGATCATCGCGGGATCGCAGGGCCTGCGCGACCATGCCGAGCGCATTTTTGGCTTTATCCAGGTGATGGCGTCGGAATTCCCTGGGCTCAGCGTGCTGCCGGTATTGGAAGGGCGCGACGAGGACGCGCGTTCGGAACAGGTCTTGGCGCGGCTGTTGGGCAGGCATGCTGACATTGTCGGCCTTTATAACGTCGGCGCCGGCACGCAGGGCGTGGCCAACGCGTTGAGCGAGAAGGCGCTGAGCGATGCCGGTCGCGACAGGCAGGTGGTATTCGTCGGACACGACGTCACCGCGCTGACGCGCCGGCTGCTGCTGCAAGGCGTGATGGATGCCGCGATCTCACAAAATCCCGGACACGAAGCGCGCGCCGCCGTGCGCGTGCTGCTTGCGCTCGCCCGTGGTGAGCCGATCTTGCGCGAACAGGAGAAGATCAGGATCGACATCGTGATGCGGGACAATCTGCCTTAGCGGCAAGTGGATTCAAAACGACCCGTTGTGGCAAGGCGACTCTGAGCTCGCGCACCGCAACAGACGACAGGGAGGATGGCGTGGATCTCGGAATCGACATCGGCACATCCGGTGTGAAAGCGGTGCTCGTGAGCGAAGCCGGCGCGGTCCTCGCGACGGCGGCGCGCGAGCTGTCGCTGTCGCATCCTGCGCCGCTGTGGTCCGAGCAGGATCCCGATGCGTGGGTCGATGCGGTGATCGGCGCGGTCGACGACCTTGCCGCCCGCCATCCGCGTGAGGTCGCGCAGGTGCGCGGCATCGGGCTATCCGGCCAGATGCACGGCGCGACGCTGCTGGATGAGGATGGACGGCCGCTGCGTCCCGCGATCCTCTGGAACGATGGCCGCTCGCACGCCGAATGCGTCGCGCTGGAGCGGCGCTGCCCATCGCTGCACACGATATCAGGCAATCTGGCCATGCCCGGCTTCACCGCGCCGAAGCTGCTCTGGGTCGCCAGGCACGAGCCGAAAATCTTCGCGCGGATCGCAAAGGTGCTGCTGCCGAAGGCCTATGTGCGCTATCGCCTGACCGGCGAGATGGTCGAGGACATGTCGGACGCGGCTGGCACGCTGTGGCTCGACGTCGGTCTGCGCCGCTGGTCGGCCCTGCTGCTGCATGCCACAGGGCTCGATCTCCATCATATGCCGCGCCTCGTCGACGGCAGCGATGTCAGCGCGGTGCTCGCGCCGGACTACGCGCAACGCTGGGGCATGGCTCGCGAGGTCGTGGTGGCCGGAGGAGCCGGCGACAACGCCGCGAGCGCGATCGGGCTCGGCGCAATCGCGCCGGGCGATGCGTTCCTGTCTCTGGGAACCTCAGGTGTGGTGTTCCGCGTTACCGATCGGTTCGCGCCGGCGCCGGCCTCGGCGGTGCATGCGTTCTGTCACGCGCTGCCTGGCCGCTGGCATCAGATGGGCGTGATGCTGTCGGCTGCGGCATCGCTGGCCTGGCTCGCGGGCGTTATGGAGACGCCTGCGCCTGCGCTGCTGGCGCCGCTCGGCGAGCGTGTCGATGGACCGAGCCCGGTCAAATTCCTGCCCTATCTCGACGGCGAGCGCACGCCGCACAACGATGCCGCCGTCAGCGGCGCCTTCGTCGGCCTGCGCGGTGCGACCGGCCGCTCCCAGATCGTTCAGGCCGTGCTCGAAGGCGTCGCCTTCGCCGCGCGCGACAATCTCGCGGCGCTGAGCGCGGCGAGCGGGCCGCTTCCCGAAGTCGATCTCGTCGGCGGCGGCTCGCGCTCGCCGCTGTGGGCGCAGATCTGCGCCGATGTGCTCGGCATTCCCGTCCACCGCGTCGAAGAAGGCGAGGTCGGCGCGGCGCTCGGCGCCTCCAGGCTCGGCCGGCTCGCCGCCACCGGCGAAGACGCTGCTGCGGTTTGCACCCGTCCGCGGCGGCTTGCGAGCTTTACGCCTCGCGCATCCGTCGGTGCAGCCTATGACGAGGCCTATCGCCGCTGGCGCGAGCTTTATCCTGCGTTGAAGGAGTGTGCCTGAGTGAACGCGTCAGTGAAATTCTTCGATGCAAGCGCGCCTGTCGCCTTCGCCGGCAAGGATGCGGGAAACACGCCCGCCTTCCGCTGGTACGACAAGGACCGTCTCGTCCATGGCCGCAGGATGGAGGACCATCTGCGCTTTGCGGTCTGCTACTGGCACTCGTTGTGCTGGCCGGGCGGCGATCCCTTTGGCGGCGAGACGTTCCTGCGGCCCTGGCACCAGGGCACCGATGCGATGGCGCAGGCGCGCGCCAAGGCCGACGTCGCTTTCGAGCTGTTCCGCCTGCTCGACGTGCCCTTCTTCACCTTCCACGACGTCGATGCGGCGCCGGAAGGCGCTTCGCTCGGCGAGTCCGTCGCCAATCTCAATGCGATCGCCGACCTGTTCGAAGCGAAGATGGCGTCAAGCAAAGTGCGCCTGCTCTGGGGCACCGCCAATTTGTTCACGCATCGCCGCTACATGGCGGGCGCGGCGACCAATCCGGACCCGGAGATATTCAGCTATGCCGCCGGCCAGGTCCGCGCCGCGCTGGAGGTGACGCACCGGCTCGGCGGCCAGAACTACGTGCTGTGGGGCGGGCGCGAGGGCTATGAGACGCTGCTCAACACCGATCTCAAGCGCGAGCTCGACCAACTCGGCCGCTTCGTCTCGCTCGTCGTCGAGCACAAGCACAAGATCGGCTTCAAGGGCCCGATCCTGATCGAGCCGAAGCCGAAGGAGCCGACCAAGCATCAATATGATTTCGACGTCGCCACCTGCTACGGCTTCCTCGCGCGCTACGATTTGCTGAAGGACGTCAAGCTCAACATCGAGCAGAACCACGCGATCCTCGCCGGTCACTCCTTCCATCACGAGGTCGCGCTTGCCGAGGCGCTGGGTGTGTTCGGCTCGCTCGACATCAACCGTGGCGACGATTTGCTCGGCTGGGACACTGACCAGTTCGCGATGAACGTGCCGGAGCTCGCTTTGGTGTTCCACGAGGTGCTGAACCGTGGCGGCTTCACCTCGGGGGGCCTGAATTTCGACGCCAAGATCCGCCGCCAGTCGATCGACCCTGATGATTTGATCCATGCCCATGTCGGCTCGATGGATGCCTGCGCGCGCGCCCTCCTCGCTGCCGCGGACATGCTCGACGCCGGCGCCCTCACTGCGCCGCTTGCGAAACGCTACGAGGGATGGGCCGGGCCCGAGGGCCGCGCCATTCTTGGCGGCCAGCGCTCGCTCGCCGAACTTGCCGACCGCGCGCTCGGCCCGGGCTTCGACCCGCAGCCGCGCTCGGGCCGGCAGGAATATCTGGAATCCCTGGTCAACCGCTACGTCTGAGGAAGGCCGCTGATGACAAATACTGAAGCGACACCGGTCCTCGAGCTGACCGGCATCGGCAAGGAGTTCGGCGCAATCCGCGCGCTTCACAGCGTCGACCTGCAGGTCCTCCCCGGCGAGGTCGTCGGCCTGATGGGCGACAACGGTGCGGGGAAGTCGACGCTGGTCAAGATCATCGCCGGAAATTTCCGCCCCAGCCACGGCGAAATCCGCTTCGCCGGCAGCGCGGTCCATTTCAACCGGCCCGTCGATGCCCGCGGCGTCGGCATCGAGGTCGTCTACCAAGACCTTGCGCTCGCCGACAATCTGACGGCTGCCGCCAACGTCTTCCTCGGCCGCGAGCTGAAGCGCAGGTTCGGCCCGCTCGCGTTGCTCGATCACAAGGCGATGGCGGCGCGTGCGCTGGAGCTGTTCGGCGAGCTGCGCTCGGAGACGCGCCCCGACGATCTCGTCAAGCAGATGTCGGGCGGACAGCGCCAGGCGGTTGCGATCGCGCGGACGCGGCTCTCCAACGCCAGGCTGGTGATGATGGACGAGCCTACGGCCGCGATCTCGGTCCGCCAGGTCGAGCAGGTGCTCGGCCTGATCCACCGGCTGAAGGAGCAGGGCGTTGCCGTGATGCTGATCTCGCACCGCATGCCCGACGTGTTCGCGGTGTGCGATCGCGTCGTCGTCATGCGCCGCGGCGAGAAACGGGCCGACAAGCCGATCCACCAGACCTCCCCCGAGGAGGTCACCGCCCTGATCACCGGCGCGAAGGAGGCGGCGTGATGGCCATGCCCTTGGAATCCCCGATCAGCTTCACCAATGTCGGCCGGATCAGATGGTGGCAGCGCGGCATCTTTGCCTCCCAGACCGGCTATGTCCTGCTGGCGCTGGCGGTGCTGCTGGTGGTCATGCATTTCGCCAGCCCGTATTTCTTCACCGAAGGCAACATCCAGAACGTGGCGAAGAACTTTTCCTTCATCGCCATCGCCACCCTGGGCGTCACCTTCGTGATCATCACCGGCGGCATCGATCTGTCGGTCGGCTCGATGATGTGCTTCTCCGCCATGGTCACCTCGATGGTGATGACCGAGCTGTCGTCACCCGGCTCGGCCGCAGGCTCCCTGTTCGTCCACATGGCGGCCGACGGCAAGACCGTGCTGGCCAATGTCCCCGGCCTGATCCTGCTGCTCTCGATCCTCGCCGGCCTCGGCGTCGCGCTGCTCGCCGGCCTCGTCAACGGCTTCTGTATCGCTGTGCTCGGCCTGTCGCCCTTCGTCACCACGCTGGGCATGCTCTCGATCGTGCGCGGGCTCGGCTATGTCGTCTCCAACGGCCGCGGCAGCTTTCCTGGTCGACCGGATGCCGATTATTTCTACGCACTCACCTCGGGCGACGTGCTCGGCGTGCCCGTGCCTTTCATCTATCTCGTGGTCCTCGCGCTGGCGATGGCTGTGGTGCTGCACCACACCGGCTTCGGCCGCCACGTGTTCGCGCTCGGCGGCAACGAGAAGGCGGCCGAACTCACCGGCATCCCTGTCGTGCGGGTGAAGATCGAGGTCTATGTGACCTGCGCGCTCGCCGCGGGCCTCCAGGGCATCATCATCTCCGGCTGGCTTGGGTCGGCGCCGGCCAACATGGCGACGTCCTACGAGCTCAACGTGATCGCCGCGGCCGTCATCGGCGGTGCCAATCTCGCCGGCGGCATCGGCGGTCCGTTAGGGGCCATCGTCGGCTGCGTGCTGCTCGAGGTGATCCGCAACGGCCTCGTGCTCGCCCAGGTGAGCTCCTACTGGCAGCAGACGCTGGTGGGCGTGATCATCATCCTGGCCGTGCTGGTCGACCGCATCCGCTCGCGGATGATCTGAAATGACGTCGTTCCGGGAAGGCAACGAAAATGCCGCCTGTCCGCTTCCCGGACGATCTTAAGAGGATGGGCGCCAGAGAAGGGTGGAGGAGACGATGAAGAAATTTCTTCTTGCCGGCATCGCCGTCGTGATGATGGCAACGCCGGCGTTTGCTGCGAACTACCGTTTCGTGATCGTGCCCAAGGCGATGAACAATCCGTTCTTCGACTTCGCGCGCGACGGCTGCCTGAAGCGTGCCAAGGAGCTCGGCAATATCGAGTGTATCTACAAGGGGCCCGTGGAGCACGAGCCGGCGACGCAGGCCCAGATCATTCAGGACTTCGTCACTCAGAAGGTCGACGGCCTCGCGATCTCGGTCGCCGACGTCGCGGCCATGTCGAAGTCGATCGAGGCGGCGACCGCGGCCGGCATCCCGGTCATCACCTTCGATGCCGATGCACCTGGCTCCAAGCGGATCGCCTATATCGGCACCAACAACAAGGAGTTCGGCGTCGCACTCGGCAAGCAACTGTTGAAGCTGCGGCCCGACGGCGGCAAATACGCCATGGTCTCGGGTGGTCCCGGCGCCAAGAACCTCGCCGAACGCGTCGACGGCGTCCGCGAGGCGCTGAAGGGCTCGAAATGGACCGAAGTCGCGGGCTCTCCGACGTTCTGCAACGACGATCCCGCGCTGGCGGTTCAGCAGATGACCGACATGCGCACTGCGACGCCCGACCTCGCCGCGATCGTTCCCATCGGCGGCTGGCCGATGTTCGCCCCCGAAGGCTTCAAGGCCTTCGCCTCCAGGTACAAGAAGGATATCGATTCCGGCAAGTTCACACTTGTCGTCGCCGATACGCTGAAGATGCAGCTCGAGCTGTTGCGCGATGGCTATGCCAATGCACTGGTTGGTCAGCGTCCCCTGGAGATGGGCGAGAAGGCGATGGATACGCTGCTCGCCATCAAGAAAGGCGAGAAGGTGCCGGAGATCGTCTATACCGGCCTCGATCTCGTGACCAAGGACAACGTTGCGCAGATGTTGAAATAGGAGCGGCCCCAGCCCCGCGCTCCTGCGTGCCTCTCCCGCTTGCGGTTTTCGCAAGCGGGAGAGATGATCTTGGCTGTTGGAACCGATACTTTCGGAAGCCGGACTTTCGAAAGCAGGCTCTTGGAAGGCAATGGGAATGAAAAGGTCGCGGCTCGGCTCTCTCGACGTCACGTCACTCGGCCTCGGTTCCGCCCCGCTCGGCGGATTGTTCACCCCCGTCAGCGATGCCGATGCGGAAGCGACGATCGCCCGCGCCTGGTCGCTCGGAATCCGCTTCTTCGACACCGCGCCGCTGTACGGCTTTGGCCTCGCGGAGCGACGCCTTGGCGCATTCCTGCGGCAACAGCCGCGTGACTCCTACGCCATCTCCACCAAGGTCGGCCGTCTGCTGCGTGCGCCCGATGGCGCTGCCGCCGAGGACGCGCATTACAAGGGCACGTCGCGCGAGCGGCCGGTGTTCGATTTCAGTTATGACGGCGTGATGCGATCGGTGGAGGAGAGTCTGGCGCGTCTTGGGCTCGACCGCGTCGACGTCTTGCTGGTGCATGATCCCGACGATCACTATGACGACGCCGTGGCCGGTGCCTTCCGCGCGCTCCAGCGCCTGCGCGCCGACGGCACGGTCAAGGCAATCGGCGCCGGCATGAACCAGTCGGAAATGCTGGTGCGGTTTGCGGAGGCCGTTCCGGTCGACTGCTTCCTGCTCGCCGGCCGCTACACGTTGCTCGATCAGGGCGCGCTGGATGCGCTGTTCCCGGTCTGCGCCGCTAAGAACATCGGCATCCTGCTCGGCGGCATCTACAACAGCGGCATTTTGGCCAATCCGCACACGAGCGCGAAGTTCGACTATCTGGACGCCGATGCGGCACTCGTTGCCCGTGCGCTCGCGCTCGACGAGCTCTGCCGCAAGCACGGCACCGAGCTGAAAGCCGCCGCGCTGCAGTTCTGCATGGCCCATCCGGCCGTGACGGTCGCCGTGATGGGCGCGCGCAATGCCGCGGAAGTTGCCGACAACATCGCGATGTCGGAAAAGACGGTGCCGGCGGCGTTCTGGCAGGAGCTGCGTGCGCGAAACCTGGTCGACGTCCGCGCACCATTGCCGGGCGGAGCGTAAGGCATGATCATCGACGGCCATCAGCATTTCTGGGACCCGGCGCGCGCCGACTATCCCTGGATGGACGCGCCCGAGCTCACGCCGATTCGCCGCGCCCTCGGTCCGGCCGATCTCGCGCCGTTGTTGGAAGCGAACGGCATCGACGCCAGCATCGTGGTGCAATGCCGCTCCGCGCTGGAGGAGACCGAGGATTTTTTGCGGATCGCGCATGAAAACCCATTTGTGGTTGGCGTCGTCGGCTGGGTTGATCTGACCGATGCTGCACTTGGTGAAACGCTCGACCGGCTGGGCGCTTCGCCCGGCGGCGACAAGCTGGTCGGCATCCGCCACCAGGTGCATGACGAGGCCGATCCGGACTGGCTGCTGCGCGAGGACGTCCAGCGTGGCCTCACGGCGGTGTTCGCACACGATCTCGCCTACGATTTCCTCGTCCGAGCCCGCGAGTTGCCGGCGGCGATCGCAACCGCACAGGCCTTCCCGCAGGCGCGCTTCGTGCTCGACCACGCCGCCAAGCCGCCGATCGCGGACGGTGGAAGCAACGAATGGTCCGATCGCATCGCCGCACTTGGGGCCTGCGGCAACGTCTGGTGCAAGGTCTCGGGGCTGGCGACGGAAGCGGTGTGGAACGATTGGGATGCGGAGCGGCTGTTTCCGTTCGTCGCGCACGCCGCGAAATGCTTTGGCGAGGATCGCCTGATCTTCGGCTCGGATTGGCCGGTGTGCCTGCTTGCGGGCAGCTACGGCGAGATCAAGGATGCGCTGGAGGCGTGCCTGATAAGGCTCGGCGCGCATGTGCGCGACAAGACGTTCGGCGTGAATGCGAAGGCTGCGTATCGGTTGGCGTGATTGCGGCGGTCGCTCTGAAGCGCGATGATATTTCATCGCGCTTCAGCCGCGCGTAAATGTTGTCGTAAGCTTACTTCGCCGCGGTGACCATGATCTCGACGGTGTATTGCGCCGCTGCGAGCTTGGCTTCGACGGTGGCGCGCGCCGGGGTATTGCCGGGCGAGACCCAGGCGTCCCACACCGCGTTCATCTCGCCGAACGTCTTCATGTCGGTGATGTAGATCGTGGCCGAGAGCAGTTTCGACTTGTCGGTGCCGGCCTTGGCGAGATGGCTGTCGATGGTCGCCAGGATGTCCTGGGTCTGCTTGGTCACGCTTTCGCCGGCGGCGTTGTTGGCGACGACACCGGCGAGATAGACGGTGTTGTCGTGCACGACGACCTGGCTCATGCGCGGGCCGGCTTCAAGACGCTGAATGCTCATTGGGGGATCTCCTTTGAATGGCGGCCCTGTCTAGCGCAGCGGCTTGCTCCGTGCCACCCCGAGCACGCATGCGCCGCCGTCGATGCATGCACTCCCTACGGAAACTGGCTGAAAAAAGTCCAGATCGTCTCGGCGCCGTCGATGTCGCCGTTCTGCGGCCCGAGCAGGCCGGCTGCGACCTTCGGGAAGCGGGCATCCGGAGAAAATCCGGGCATGCGGTGACCGCCTCGATTGATGCGATAAAGCACGACGTCGTGCCCATCAGGACAGCGCGAGGAGATCCGTGTGACCGTGGACTGGTCTGCGGGCGCCTTGTCGGGCAAATCGGTCATGTCGGCATTATCGGTCTCGCAGCCGTTGAGCTTGCGCCAAAACGCCAGCGTCTCGTCGGTGGACCAGAACCCGTCTGCGGCATAATAGCTCGATCCACGGCCGCCTTCGTAGGGGACCAGCGGGTCGGCCGTACCGTTCATCAACAGCATCGGCAGCGGCCGCGACGGATGGCACGTGACGGCGGCCTCGTCGGTGAGATTCATGATCACGCTCGCGCCGGCAGCAAACAGATCGGCGCGGGCGCAGACCAGCGTCATCGCCATGGCGCCGCCATTGGAGATGCCGGTGACATAGACGCGGCGAGGGTCCGCGGTGCCGTTCGCCACCAGCTTCTCGACGAGCTTTGCGATGAAGGCGACGTCGTCGGTGCCTGCGGGCGGGCCACGGAGCGCGGGTCCCGCCTTGGTCCTCGCGTCGGCCCAGGCGTGGTTGAGGCCATCGGGAAAGACCACGGCAAACCCTTCGCGCTTTGCGACCTGCGGCCATGCCGTCCGCGTCATCATGTCGGCGCCGCGCTGGGTCTTGCCATGCAGCACGACCACGAGCGGCACAAGCCGCTTCGCCGGCAGTTGCGCGGTGTAGGACCGCTTCACGCCGTCGATGTCGATCGTATCGGCGGACGCAGCCGAGGCGGCGGCCAATGCCGCAACAAGCGCCGCGATGCGCATCCACCGCCGCATGATCTAGCTCACCGCCTTCGCCGCCGCGCGTCCGGCATTGCGGCCCGAGAACAGGCAGCCGCCGAGGAACGTGCCTTCCAGCGAGCGATAACCGTGCACGCCGCCGCCGCCGAAGCCGGCGGCTTCGCCCACTGCGTAGAGGCCCGGAATGACGCTGCCCTCCTCGCCGAATACGCGTGAGGAGAGGTCGGTCTCGAAACCGCCCAGCGTCTTGCGGGTGAGGATGTTGAGCTTGACCGCGATCAGCGGTCCCTGCGCGGGATCGAGGATGCGGTGCGGGGGAGCCGTGCGGATCAGCCTGTCGCCGATATAGCGCCGCGCATTGTGGATGTTCATCACCTGCGCATCCTTGACGTAAGGATTGGCGATCTCGCGGTCGCGCGCCTCGATCTGCATCCTGATGTGCTCCAGCTTGAGGAGGTCGCTGCCAGCGAGCTTGTTCATCGCCGTAACGAGATCCTCGATCTTGTCGCGCACGATGAAGTCGACACCATGGTTTTTGAACGCTTCCACCGGCGCCGGCGCGCCCTTGTTGATGGCGCGGCGCAAGGTCATCCGCCAGCTCTTGCCGGTGAGATCGGGGTTCTGCTCCGAGCCCGACAGCGCAAACTCCTTCTTGATGATGCTCTGGGTCAGGATGAACCAGGAATAATCATAACCGGTGGACATGATGTATTGGAGCTGGCCGAGCGTGTCGGAGCCGGGGAAGAGCGGCGCCGGCAATCGCGTGCCGGTGGCGTCGAACCACATCGAGGACGGGCCGGGCAGGATGCGGATGCCGTGGCGCGGCCAGATCGGATTCCAGTTCTGGATGCCTTCGACATAATGCCACATGCGGTCGCGGTTGATCAGCCGCGCGCCTGATGTCTCGGTGATGCCGATCATGCGGCCGTCGACATGCTCGGGCACGCCGCAGATCATGAATTTCGGCGGCGCGCCGAGTCGCTTCGGCCAGTTCTGCCGCACCAGCTCGTGATTGCCGCCGATGCCGCCGGACGCCACGATCACGGCCTGCGCCTTCAGCGCAAACTCGCCGACGACATTGCGCGACGAGCTTTTGCCCCGCTCGACATTGTCGGGGGTGAGAACGGCGCCGCTGACGCCATCCACCGTGCCGTTGGTGACGGACAGCGCATCGACGCGATGCCGGAACCTGAAGCTCAGCCGGCCGCCTCTGACGGCCTCGCGCGCGCGGCGCTCGAATGGCTCGACGATGCCGGGCCCGGTGCCCCAGGTGACATGAAAGCGCGGCACCGAATTGCCGTGGCCCATCGCGTCATAGCCGCCGCGCTCGGCCCATCCGACCACGGGGAAGATGCGATGGCCCATCGCACGCAGCCAGTCGCGCTTCTCGCCGGCCGCGAATGCCACATAAGCCTCGGCCCATTGGCGCGGCCAGAAATCCTCGTCGCGGTCGAAGCCGGCGGTCCCAAGCCAGTCCTGCAGCGCAAGCTCGTAGGAATCCTTGATGCCGAGCCGGCGCTGCTCCGGCGAATCGACCAGAAACAATCCGCCGAACGACCAGAACGCCTGGCCGCCGAGCGACTGCTCGCCCTCCTGGTCGACCACGATCACGCGCTTGCCCGCATCGGCGATTTCGGTTGCGGCCACGAGGCCCGACAATCCTGCGCCGACGACGATGACGTCTGTCTCTTCAGCCATCTGTTTAGCCAAGTGTTTCCCCTCCATCGGTTCCCCCTGTAGTTGCCCGGATTGAAGCCAGCGGTTGCAACTGAGATCAAGAGTATGGCGCGTAAGCCATCGTTAACTTGTTCCACCTCGGGAAAAAGACCGCCCGAGTGCAGCGCGGGCGCAACACTGGATTTGAATTTGTTTTGAGCGAGCCGGCATGCCTAGACAAAGCCGCGGTTACGACGGACCCTAGCAGGGCATCACCACCTGACACACAGATTCGAATTCGACTGGGGCGGGGGATAATGAAATTTCTGACGGGGTTGCTCGCGGCGGTTCTCCTGATCGCGAGCATGGGGGCTTCTCACGCGGTGGTCCGGATCGCAGATGACCGCGGCGGCCGGATTGGAACCTACGTCGACAGATACCAGGATCTGCGACAATCAGGCGACACCGTCATCATCGACGGCCTCTGCGCCTCGGCCTGCACCATCGTCCTCGGGGCCATCCCGCATGACCGTATCTGTGTGACCTCGCATGCGACGCTGGGCTTCCACGCCGCCTGGGATTTCGGCACCAATGGCCGCGCCGTCACCAATTCCGAAGCGACCCAGATGCTCTATGCGATGTATCCGTCGCAGGTGAAACGCTGGATCAATCAGCGCGGCGGCCTCACCCCGCATATGCTGTTCCTGAGGGGCAGACAGCTCCAGGCCATGTACAAGCCCTGCTACCTGGACGCGCAGGCCTCGGCGATCAAGCCGCCGTCGCGCCGGTCTCTGCCGGAAGCGGGACAGCTCGAGTCCGCTCGGGGTCAGGTCTTTCACTGAGATCCTCAGCATGACGGGATCCTTTTGGGTCGCCAGCGGTGCCTTGCCCCCAGGCGGCCCAAAGCCTATCTGAAAGCCTGGGAACCAGGGCCTTCGCCCCGATCGTTGTCATGGCTCAACCACTGCACCCTACCCATCCTGTATCGGACAATTCGCCCACTGCCGGCCGGACGCCGTTCGTGCTGCTGTTGGCAGGTGCTGGCGTCGGCGGCCTGGTCGTGCTCGGCGTGCTCGCGCTCTGGTTCCACTATGGCAGCCAGGTGTTCTTCGAAATGATCAGGACTGGCTTTGCCGCCTGCTTCTGACCCGCGACAGGAAGTTTTCCGCCCATGAGTTCAGCCGCCCGTCCGCTGGTAATCGCGACCGCCTTCGCCGCAAGCCTCGTCCTCGGGCTCCTGATCGTATTCTGGGCCATGGGCGGGGTCAGCAAGGTGGCGCAGCCGGCCGCGATCGGCGGCCCGTTCCAGCTCACCGACCAGAACGGCAAGGCCTTCACGGACAAGAACCTGAAGGGCAAGCCGACCCTGATCTTCTTCGGCTACACCCATTGCCCCGATGTCTGCCCGACCTCGCTGTTCGAGATCTCGGAAGTGCTGCGCGCGCTGGGCAAGGATGCCGACAAGTTCAATGCCGTCTTCATCTCGGTCGATCCCGAACGCGATACGACCGCAGCGATGAAGGACTATCTGTCGAGCTTCGACCCGCACCTCGAAGGCCTCAGCGGCGATCCCGCCGAGACCGCCAAGGTGATCACCTCCTACCGGGTCTACGCCAAGAAGGTCCCGACCAAGGACGGCGACTACACCATGGACCACACCGCGCTGATCTATCTGATGGACCGCGACGGCCGCTTCGTCTCGCCATTCAACCTGAAGCGCACGCCGGAAGAGGCCGCGGTCGAGTTGAAGCGGTATCTCTAGTTAGGCGGACGGATCGCGCCGCATCCTCGGTGTAACCTCTCCCGCTTGCGGGAGAGGTCGGCGCAACGCGCCGGGTGAGGGCTCTCTCCACGTAGGGGCTCTCTCCTCCGGAGACACCCTCCCCCCGACCCTTCCCGCAAGCGGGGGAGGGAGCGCACCCTGGCCACAATCCGCCCTCGCGTTCCCGGCCGGATGGGCTATAAGGCCTTCCGATCCCAACGAAATTCGTTCATTTTCAGCCGATGGCTCCATCGCAACAGGCGAAATCGTCCAAATCCGGCCGTGGCTTGATGACCGGGCTGGTCGTCGGCGTTTGTCTGCTCGCGGGCCTGTCCGGCGCAAAAGCCCAGACGCCGGCCAAGCAGCCTTCCGCGGCGCCCGAAGCCACACCGCAGGCGAGACCCCAGGCGGCCCCGCAGGCCGTGCCCGGCTTCTGGGACCCGCGACGGCGGCCGGAGCGGCCGGACCTGTCGCGTCTGACCGTGATCCGTTTCCTGACCGAGACCGACTATCCGCCCTTCAACTACACCGGCGCCGACGGCAATCCGGCCGGCTTCAACGTCGATTTCGCCCGCGCGCTGTGTGAGGAGATCAAGGTCACCTGCACGGTGCAGATGCGCCGCTTCGAGACGCTGGTGGACGCGCTCGCCTCCAACCGGGGCGATGCCATCATCGCTTCGATGGCGGTGAGCCCGCAGCTCCGCGCCCGCGTCGACTTCACCGATCCCTATTACCGCGTGCCGGCGCGCTTCGCCTCGCGCAAGGACGCGGTGATGCCGGAGATCCGGCCCGAATATCTCGAGGGCAAGAAGGTCGGCGTCATCGCCGGCTCCGCGCATGAAGCCTATCTCAAGGCGATGTTCACCGACGCCGAGCTGCACCCGTATCCCAACGACGACGTTATGCGGAGTGCTTTACGCAAGGGTGAGGTCGATTTCATCTTCGGCGACGCCATCTCGCTCGCGTTCTGGATCAACGGCTCCGATTCCGGCGATTGCTGCGCCTTCTCCGGCGGCCCCTTCGTCGAGAGCCGCTTCTTCGGCGAGGGCATCGGCATCGCCGTGCGCAAGGGCAACGACGTGCTGCGCCAGGCCCTGAACTGGGCGATGTTCCGTGTCTGGGAAAAAGGCCGCTACACGGATCTGTGGCTGCGGTACTTTTCGGTGAGCCCGTTTTAGTCCCACGCGCCGTTACCAATTCCTCATCCTGAGGAGCTTGCGCAGCAAGCGTCTCGAAGGATGAAGGCCCCGCTGGTGGCCTCGCCCTTCGAGACGCGCGCGAAGAGCGCGCTCCTCAGGGTGAGGGTCTCGCAAAATTGCATTCTGCCCGGAAATCGCTATTTTCCGCGGCCCGGAGGCTCCTAGATGTCCGTTATCGATCTTGCCGCGAATCCGAGCGATCTGCGTGCGCTCGCCGAACAATCCAATGCCTGGCCGTTCGAGCAGGCGAAGGCCATTGTCGCGCGGCTGAAGAAAAGCCCGAAGGACGAGGTGCTGTTCGAAACCGGCTACGGCCCGTCCGGCCTGCCGCATATCGGCACCTTCGGCGAGGTCGCGCGCACATCGATGGTGCGGCACGCCTTCCATGTGCTGACCGAAAACAAGATCAGGACGCGCCTGCTCGCGTTCTCCGACGACATGGACGGGTTTCGGAAAGTGCCCGACAACGTCCCCAACAAGGAGATGCTGGCCGCGCATCTCGGCAAGCCGCTGACGCGCGTGCCGGATCCGTTCTCCAACGAGTACCCGTCGTTCGGGCACCACAACAATGCGCGGCTGCGCGCCTTCCTCGATCATTTCGGCTTCGACTACGAATTCGCGAGCTCGACCGACTATTATACGTCCGGCCGTTTCGACGCGACGCTGCTCAAGATGCTCGCGGCCTACGACAAGGTGATGGCGATCATCCTGCCGACGCTCGGACCCGACCGCCGCGCGACCTATTCGCCGTTCCTCCCGATCAGCAAGACCACGGGTGTCGTGCTGCAGGTGCCGATGATCCGCCGCGACGTTGCGGCCAGCACGGTGACCTATGTCGACCCCGATACCAACCAGGAAGTCGAGACGCCCGTGACCGGCGGCAACGTCAAGTGCCAATGGAAGGCCGATTGGGCGATGCGCTGGGTCGCGCTCGGCGTCGATTACGAGATGGCCGGCAAGGACCTGATCGATTCCGTAAAACTCTCCGGCGCGATCGCGAGGGCGCTCGGCGCCACGCCGCCGGAAGGTTTCAACTACGAGCTCTTCCTCGACGACAAGGGCCAGAAGATCTCGAAGTCGAAGGGCAACGGCCTCACCATCGACGAATGGTTGCGCTACGCCTCGCCGGAATCGCTGTCGCTGTTCATGTATCGCGAGCCGAAGGCGGCCAAGCGGCTGTATTTCGACGTCATCCCGCGCAACGTCGACGACTACCAGCAGTTCATCGACGGCTTTGCCAAGCAGGACGCCAAGCAGCAGCTCGGCAATCCGGTCTGGCATGTCCACAGTGGCAACCCGCCGAAGTTCGATATGCCCGTCACGTTCCAGCTCTTGCTGACGCTGGTGTCGTCGTCGAACGCGGAGAATGCCGAGACGCTGTGGGGTTTCATTGGCCGTTATCGGCCCGGCGTGAGCCCGCAGACGCATCCCAAGCTCGATGCGATGGTCGGCTATGCCATCAACTATTATCGCGACTTCGTGGCGCCGACGAAGACGTTCCGCGAACCCACCGAGACAGAGCGCGCAGCGCTCCAGGATCTGCGCGACGCGCTATCTCAGCTTTCCCAGGACGCAACGCCGGAGGACATCCAGAACGTCGTCTACGAGATCGGCCGCCGCGATCCCTTCCTCGACCAGGTCAAGAAGGGCAAGGACGGTCGTCCGGGCGTGACACTCGACTGGTTCAACATGCTCTACCAGGTGCTGCTCGGCCAGGAAAAGGGCCCGCGCTTCGGCTCCTTTGTCGCGGTGTATGGCGTGCAGAACGCGATGAACATGATCGACGGCGCGCTGGCGCGGAGTGCGTAGCCGCATTCTCAATGTCATCGTCCGCCCCAGTGCGCAATTGCGCACTGGGGCGGACGATCCAGTATTCCAGAGACAGCTATGATAGAGTCGAGAGGCCGCGGCGTACTGGATTCCTCGCTTTCGCGGGGAATGACAGCGGCGCAAGCTTACTGGCTTGCCCATACGATCCTTGCGACCCATGCCACGTCGCTCGCCGCCATCGTGCGCTCGGCCTGTGAGGCATCGAGCGGCTGCAACTCCAGGGCCTTTGCCGTGCGGCGCTTCAGCGTCGCCACCGTGACCTCGCCCGCTCTTGTCTTCACGACCACGCGATCGCCTTTGCGGATCGGCGCGCCGCGCGAGACCAGGATGACGTCGCCGTCGCGATAGGCGGGCTGCAGCGCTTCGCCGGAAATGTGCAGCGCGAAGCTGCGGTTGTCCTCGGCGGTGGGAAGCGCAAATTCGGTCCAGCCCTTGCCGATGGGAAAGCCGGACTCGTCGAAGGCGCCGCTCGCGCCCGCCAGCGCGAAGCCGAGCAGCGGTACCGAGTGGCCGCAGCCGGCCTCGTCGTCGACCAGCCTGGCAAAAATATCGATCGACGAATCCGCCGCCGCCAGCGCTTTCGCGATCGATTCGGTCGAGGGCCAGCGCTCGCGGCCGTCGGCGGTGACGCGCTTGGACTTGTTGAAGGTGGTGGGGTCGAGCCCGGCGCGCTTGGCAAGGCCGGACGGTGACAAGCCGGCACGCTCGGCCAGCCGATCCAGTGCGACCCAGATCTGGTCGTGAGTGAGCATCCTCTGCGCTTTGGCCTGCCTGACCATGGAAGGTCCAGCCCGTCGCAACTCAGGAAAACTATCCTCAAATCAACCGGTTTTCCGTTTCTTGCGCAAGGGGGCGGGAAAGCGTTTTCAAGCGAAGTGGATGCCGGTTCGCGCAAAGAAAACGCGTCAAACAAGAATTTAGAGTCCCGGTTCGATTTCATCGGACCGGAAATGGCTCTAACTCTTGAGTTCGGACGGGGGCGCCATTACGGTCGCGCCCGGGTTTTAAGACCCGCAAGAGACGAAAAAACCCAAGCAACTCAAAGGGCTCCGTAAGCGGTGGTCAAGATCTACAAAATCTGTCCGGCCTCGGCCTGGCGCGAGGCGGAACGGCAGGGTGTCTACCGCGGCAGCGCGGACGATGCGCGCGACGGATTCATCCATTTCTCCACCGCGGCCCAGGTTCCCGAGACCTTGCGCAAGCATTATTTCGGGCAGCGCGCGCTGTTCCTGGTCGAGGTTGACGGCGATGCGCTCGGCAGCGAATTGCGCTGGGAGCGCTCGCGCAATGAGGAGCTGTTTCCGCATCTTTATGGCGAGCTCGATTTCGGCGCGGTGATCGCGGTGATCAACCTCAACACGCGCTCCGATGGCGGCCATGACGTCCCGGAGCTTGCCCCGTGATCCGCGCTTTCGACGCTTTCTCGCTGCCGGTGTTGCGCTGGCTCGATCCGGAGGATGCCCATCGCCTCGCCATCCAGGGCCTGCGTTTCCTGCCGCCGATCAAACCGCGCGCTGACGACCCCAAGCTCGCGGTGCGCGCCTTCGGGCTCAACTTTTCCAATCCGATCGGCATGGCCGCGGGCTTTGACAAGAGCGCCGAAGTGCCGGATGCGCTGCTGCGGCTCGGTTTCGGCTTCGTCGAGATCGGCTCGGTGACGCCGAAGCCGCAGAGCGGCAATCCGCGGCCGCGGCTGTTTCGTCTGGAGCGCGACGAGGCCGTTATCAACCGCATGGGCTTCAACAATGACGGCGCGGAGATCGCGCTGCGCCGGCTCGCGGCCCGCGCGCAGCATGGCGGTATCGTCGGCGTCAATGTCGGCGCTAACAAGGACTCGCCGGACCGCGTCAATGATTACGTCAAGTTGATCGAGACCTTTGCGCCGGTGGCGAGCTATTTCACCGTCAACGTCTCTTCGCCGAACACGCCAGGCCTGCGCAATTTGCAGGAAGGCGCGCTGCTCGACGATCTGCTCGCCAGGGTGATCGACGCGCGCGAGCGGGTGCGCCAGAAGGCCGGCGACACGCCGGTGCTGCTCAAGATCGCGCCGGACCTCAGCCTCGCCCAGCTCGACGACGTCGTGCAGGTCGCGCGCTCGCGCCGGGTTGACGGCATGATCGTGTCGAACACCACGATCGCGCGGCCGAGCACGTTGCGCGAGGAGATGCGCGCCAAGGAGCAGGGCGGGCTGTCCGGCCGGCCGCTGTTCCGGCTGTCGACGCGCATGGTCGCGGAGACATATGTGCGGGTCGAGGGCGCATTCCCGCTGATCGGTGTCGGTGGTGTCGATTCGGGCGGCGCCGCGCTGACGAAAATCCGCGCCGGCGCGAGCCTGATCCAGCTCTATTCGTCGCTGATCTACAAGGGCCTCGGCCTCGTCGACGAGATCAAGCGCGACCTCACCTCGACGCTCTTGCGCACCGGGAGGGATTCTCTCTCCGAGATCGTCGGCGCCGACGCCGCGACGCTGACGGCGGAAGACTGGCCGGGGATGTAGCCAATCGGGCTACGGCTTGGAAAACGTCTTCCTGAATTGCGCCGGATAGCGCGCGGCCTGCAAGCCGCCGCGCGAGACGTAGGAGGCAATCAGCGCGCTCCACAGTCCGGCATTGCCGAACGATTGCAGCGCCCACCATGCGGCGAAGAAGATCGCGAGCGAGGCCAGCATCAGATTGCGCATCTCGCGCGCCCAGGTCGCGCCGATATAGATGCCGTCGAAGCCGAAGGCGAACACGCCGGGAATGGGTGCAAGCACGACGAACGGCAGGAATTCCCGCGCGCCGCGACGGACGGCTTCGCTCGCCGTCATGAAATCGATCAAGCTCGGCCCAAACAGCGCGAACAGCGCGGACACGACCAACGCGAAGCCGAGCCCCCATAGCAGCACCAGCCGGGTCGAATCCGCAAATCCCTTGGCGTCGCGTGCGCCAAGCGTGCGGCCGCAAAGCTGCTGGGCTGCGTTCGCAAGACCATCGAGGAAGAAGGCGCTGACCAGCAGAAAGTTGTTAAGCACGGAATTGGCGGCCAGCGTGACGTCGCCGGCCCGCGCGCCCTTGGCGGTGAAAAACAGGAACACGGCGATCAGCGCTGCGGTGCGGATCAGGATGTCGGAATTCACCGCCAGCAGCCGCATCAACTTGGCCCGGTCGAACAGGGCCGCGTATGGCACCGCGAACCCACCGTCCGCATAGCGGCGGCAGACGATCAGACCTAGTCCGAATCCGGCCGCTTCAGACAGCAGCGCCGCAATCGCAGCACCCGCGATGCCGGTGTCGTAGACCAGCACCAGCAGGATCGTCGCCGCCGCATTGACGAGATTGATGACGACCTGGAGCGCGAGCGCCGGATTGGCGCGGGCCTGGCCGACCAGCCAGCCGAGGATGACGTAGTTCGCGAGCGCCAGCGGCGCCGACCAGATCCGGATCACGAAGTAGGTTTTGGCCGCGCGCGTGACGCCTTCGCTGCCGCCCATCAGGTTGAACAGCACGGCGGCCAGAGGCAGTTGCAACACGATCAGCGCTATGCCGATCAGGCCGGCCACGATGAAGCCGCGCACCAGGATAGCGGTCAGCTCGCGCGTCTCGCCGGCGCCCAGCGCCTGCGCCGTGAAGGCGAGCGTGCTCATGCGCAGGAATCCGAACAGCCAGAACAGGCAATCGAAGATGACGGACGCGATGGCCACGCCGCCGAGCAGCGCGGCGTCGTCCAGCCGTCCGATCGCGGTGGTCGAGACCACGCCGATCAGCGGCGTGGTGAGGTTCGCGACCATCGCGGGACCTGCGATGGCGAACACCTGGCGGGAGCCGATCCCTAAGTGAACGGGGGCGTGCATGTCAGAACACGAGCACCATGCCGTCTTCGGCAGCGAGATGGGCGATGTCGTCGAGGCGCGACAGCACGTCCTCGCTCATATGGGTGAGGACGAGGCGTTTTGCGCCGATATCCGGCAGATGCTGTTCCAAGGTCTTCAGGCTGAGGTGATTCTTGACCACCTTCTCGTACATATAGGCTTCCGCAATGAAAAGATCCGCGCCACGCGCCAGTGGAATGAGCGTCTCCGTCCATTCGGTATCGGCGCTGTAGGCCAGCGTGCGGCCCTCGGCCTCGACGCGATAGGCGAGGAAGGGACCGCCGGATTCGCCGTGCACGACGGGGTAGGGCGTCACCGTCACCGCGCCGAAGCTTCGGCTTTGCTCGGGCGCGAGCTCGACGACGGACAGCTCGAAGCGCTGTTTCGTCTTCGATGAGTGCTCGAACAATGCCTCCATCACCTCACGCAGCCGCGTCTCGATGCCCTTGGGGCCGGCGATCGTGAGCGGCCGCGTCCGCCGCGAGAATTGCGCGTCGAGCAGGACAAACGGCAGCCCGGCAAAATGGTCGCCATGGAAATGCGTGATCAGGATGAGATCGATATCATCGCAGTCGATCTCGAGTCGCTTCAGCGCCGGCAGAGCCGACGCGCCGCAATCGATCAGGAAGTTGGCCTCGCGCCCCGAGACGTGGAAGCAGGTGTTGAGCCTGCCGCCTGAGCCGAAGGCGTCGCCGCAGCCGACAAAGCGCAATTGCATTGGCTGCTGGCTCCCCAAGTCCTTATCTGCGCGGCGTGCCGAAAACGCGCATCAGCAGCCAGATCGGGATCACGATGACGGCGCCGAGCAGGAAGTAGCGCCACAGCCAGTTCACGGTGTCGAAGCCGAGATCCCACAAGCGCTGGAACAAGAGACGAATGCTGGTGATGATATTCCAGGGATCGAAACCGATCGCCGCCAGCACGACGCCGACGAGGATCGAGAGCAGGACCAGGCGAAACGCGACCGCCAGCGGCGAGCCGCCGAGAAAGCGGTTCAGGCCATCCGTGCGGCCGGCCGGCAAATCTCTGACGTCGTGAGCCATCTCAAACTCCTTGGGCGGATTCGACCGTATCATAGGGCACGGCGGGGGACATGGGGAACCCGCAACGACGCGTCAATCGGCTTACGGGATTTTAATTCGGGCGGCGCCCGAAGAACCTCGGATGTGTTACGCCGCCAGCCGCGGGCCCGGTCACCTCTCCCGCAAGCGAGGCTATCGGATTCACACATCGGCCATTCGCAGTGAGGCGCCAAATTTGATGCGCTGGAAGGCTTCGAGCCCCAAGCGCATGGTTTTTGGTCCCGGCTTGCCATAGTAGCCGTCCCATCCGCCTAAGCGGGCAATGACCCAGGCAGCGAAGGCGA